>JAQBOS010000017.1 GCA_028287925.1 Mucilaginibacter sp.
CAAAACGAACACACTAATGGTTTTTTATTACACCATGGCTTGTTACTGGATGAAAAATATGTTCCTTTAGGCTTATTACATCAGCAGGTTATCCATAGGGAGCGTAAGGAATTCGGCAAGGCCGCACAATGGCGCACTAAGCCGACACCGGAAAAAGAATCGAATAAATGGCTTGAAGGCGTAAAAACAGGCATCCGCTTTAGTAAGGAAACTGGCCGGCAGCTTATCCATGTGATGGACCGGGAAGCCGATATATTGCAAAGCACCAGCATGATATACCCTTCGAAAGAATCGTTACGGATAAAGCAGAACAGGAATTGGCAAAGAGGCTTGCAGACAAATACCTGATGCCAATTGACAGGCAACTATGTGAACCGCGTTCTGCATTATGGTGGCTATTACTGCTGGGCCGAATGGGTGGACACCAGGGGGCTTAAAAGCAAAGGGTTGCCTGGATGGCAGACCCTTTGGAAAGGATACTCCTTTTTTCAGTCATTGATGATCGGCTTTAGCTTTGCTAACAACAGTCCTTAATTTTGTGGGTTAACTTAAATCTTCGAGAAACCCTGCTGGGACGAAATGGGTCGAACTTTGAGGTTTACCATTGTTGATTCAGCGTTTGTATTCACCTTTTCCTGCTTAATTACCTTCACTGCTCAACAATATATAACTAATTTGTATGTTTAGTATAACCGCGGCAATAAAAAACAATTACCAAATATGTATTATTGCTGCTTGCTCAAAATTAGTACAGAATTAATTTTTAACTTTAATCCTAATTTAATACTCCTAAAATAATTTAACTATGTTTTTTCGCGTTTTTATTTTACAACATGAGGATCTGTCACAGGTAATTTTTTATGCGTTAGTAATTACTTCATTATGGTTAGCCGAATGTTTGATAGGGGCTATAAGACCCAAAGCAAAGCTGGCCCATACATTTTTAAATGCCTCATTTATTTTTACTGCATTACCATTACAACTGTTATTAACCATTTTTATAATTCTTATTATGAATTGGGCAAATGCCAATCATTGGGGCCTAATATATTATATACCTTACCATAGTAACAAGTGGGTATATTACATAAGCTTGTTTGTGCTGCTTGACCTGGGCGAGTATGCTTATCATGTTATTATGCATAAAATAGATGTTTTATGGAAATTCCATTTAGTACACCATAGTGATCTGAAAGTTGATGTTTCTACAACGGTAAGGGAGCATCCCGGCGAAACCTGTATTCGTACCTGTTTTTTAATGTTATGGGTTTTTCTGTTAGGTCCGGGCATTGTGGTATTGATGCTCAGACAAGTGTTTCAAACCTTTTTTAATGTCCTGGCCCATACCGAGTTCCGTTTGCCGCGCAGGTTAAACATGGTATTGGGGGCAGTATTTATTACACCAAACCTTCACCATGTGCACCACCATTACCAGTTGCCCTATACCGACTGTAATTATGGTGATGTATTATCCGTTTGGGACCGTTTATTTGGCACCTACCAGGAGCTCTCCGAAAATGAAACCCACTTTGGGATTGATACCCACCCTGACCCTGCCGTTAATGCACGTTTTGTAAATATTTTAAAAATACCTTTTCAAAAGCTGGAACGGAAATAGTTGATCCTAAGGGAATTTATATAGAATAGCGTGCGGAAATACACCTTATTTATTTTACTGGTTTTATTAACAAGCAGGGCCTTTTCTCAAACAGACAGCGCTCAAACAGAAAGTGTTACCTCAAGGTTTTACTTCCCGGGGATGGTTGGTGTTAACCTGCACCTTTATGATCAGCACCAGCATTATAAGCGGGGTTTCGTATTAAATACGGGAATAGAATACCGGCCCGATAATAACCCCTGGTTTTTCCGCTTTAATTATGATGCAGTAAGCAGCAACTACAAAAGCGATGCAGGGCTTTACCAGCAAACCAATGTACAAAACGGCACCCTGCATGTTAATTATTTTATTGCCGGCCCGGGGTACAGAAAAAGAATTAAAGAGATAGGCTGGTATTTTTTGGCACAAACAGGATTGGAGCAACGCAATTATGACCGGGTATCCGGCAATGAATCAGGTTATATAATCACCCAGCTAAGTAAAACACAATTAGCATTCAAATTGGCAGGTGGGTTTGAATATTACCTCGCAAAGCATTTTGCACTGGTAGCTGAGCCCGCGTTTTATCCAAACCTTACCAGCCATCATAGTTCATCATCAAACGGGAATTTAACGATGAGTGTTGGTTTTACTACTACACTTTTTTGAGAGAGATCAATCCTGCCAGTTACTTTTTAAAACTTTATATTCTTCTCTTTCCTCGAATGATAATGACTCCAAAACATTTATTGATTTTCCGTTAAGCCCATTGATCACATAATTGCTTTTTACCAGTGTATCGAAGAACTGGATCTTATAGTTATCCTTCAATTTCGCGTTATCTTTTATGATCTCTTCAAACCTTGTTACGAAATTTTCTTTTTTTATTGCCGTTGCCGGACTTGGATTTTTAGCTGCCATTAATAGTTTATTTAAAACAAGAACGATTTGTTGTTAAGTTAACAAATTTTAATGACAAAAGTTATATGTTGGTGAAATAAGACAGGGAGATTACTTAATCGACTCTCGTCCCCGCAGGGTCTCGCATCGCGGACCCTGCGATGTATAGCGCCAATGGTGTGTAATAACCCGCTGCCCAATCACCACTAATTCGTTTTAATATGGCTCGGACGGGTCTCCTACAACGGAAATTTATGGAAGATTCAGAGCAGTCAGCAACCGTTCATAAATTCTGAAATTTTTTGACGCAGCTACTGCATAAATCAGCTTTAAATTCATTATTTTTAAGTTTTCAACCAGCTTCGGTTCTGAACCTGGCCTGCGTCTTATGACCGTGGCCTTGATCTAAATCATTTAATAGGGTATGAGGCAATTACTCCATCGAAACAGAAGCAGATCCCAGGAATTTCACTAACTACCAAAATAAAAACAAATGAGCAAAATTACAGTAAAAGACGGAACCGAAATTTATTACAAGGACTGGGGAACCGGACAACCACTTGTGTTTCATCATGGCTGGCCATTATCCGGCGATGACTGGGACGCGCAGCTGATGTTTTTCCTTAAACAGGGATACAGGGTTATTGCCCATGACCGTCGCGGACACGGAAGGTCAAGCCAAACTTCGGGCGGACATGATATGGATACTTATGCAGCCGATGTGGCTGAGCTAACCCAGGCGCTTGACCTGAAAGATGCGATACACATTGGCCACTCCACAGGCGGTGGCGAAGCGATCCATTATGCTGCTAAATATGGAAAAGGACGTGTAGCCAAAGTTGTGCTGATCAGCGCGGTTACCCCGCTCATGGTACAAACAGAAAACAATCCGGACGGCGTCCCCATGGCTATATTTGATGAGATCCGCGAGGGTACGGCATTTAACCGGGCGCAATATTACCAGGATTTTAGCATCCCTTTTTATGGATATAACCGTGAGGGAGCGAAGATATCGCAGGGAATAAGAGACAATTGGTGGCGCCAGGGAATGATGGGCGCAGTAAAAGCACATGTTGAGGGGATCAAGGCCTTTTCGGAAACCGATTTTTCAGAAGACCTTAAAAGTGTGGATATCCCGGTATTGGTATTACATGGCGAAGATGACCAGATCGTTCCATTCCCGATTAGCGGAGCAAAGGCTGTAAAGCTTTTGAAAAATGGAAAATTGATCTCCTACCCGGGTTTCCCCCACGGAATGCCGGCTACAGAAGCTGCAACTATCAATAAGGATCTGCTGGCTTTTATTAAAGCGTAAATAAAAGTTATTTCATCCTGCTTAGGAAAGAAAAAAGCTGTCAACTCTTAGCGTTGGCGGCTTTTTTTATTTGGACGTAACTCTACGTGTGTTCGGAAATCATAAAAGCGGAGGCCTGTGCGATTCCCTCCCTTGGGAGAGTGATAGCCCATGAAAAGACAGTCCTCAAAGAAATGAACTGCACAACGCCGATGTTAAACGGCGCTCCGCAAAGGGCCATCGGCCCGAAACATATTGTAGCCGCGGGTTTCAACCCGCGGTATCGCGGGCAACGAACATGAGTGCCGTAGGCACGGGGCATATTGCTCATTTATCCGATAGTAGCGGTAACGTCAATTGACAACCAACATGCCGAAAAAATGGGCCGAACCGATGGTTCTTATTCGCTTTCTCTTTTTT
>JAQBOS010000019.1 GCA_028287925.1 Mucilaginibacter sp.
AATTTAACAAGGAAAAACCTGTGATATTGCACATTGGCACCGGTGATAACAAGAACTTATTAAGATTAATTGAAGCCATTAAAGGCATCAACTGCCATTTAACCATTGTTGGAAAATTGCCTGACAAATATGTGAATGCCTTACTTGATGGCAATATTGACTACTCAAATGAATACAACGTATCCAACCAAAGAATCCTGGAGAAATACCGGAAATGTGATATTTTGGCCTTTATATCCACATTTGAAGGTTTTGGAATGCCTATAGTAGAAGCAAATGCTGTTGAAAGAGTTGTAATTACCAGCAATATTTCTTCAATGCCGGAGGTGGCTGGTAACGCAGCTTTACTTGTGGACCCTTTTAATACCGAAGATATTCGTTCCGGAATTATGAAAGTAATTAATGATGATTCATTACGAGAAAAATTAATTAGCAATGGTAAAATAAACAGGCTTAAATATGATGCTGATAAAATTGCGGATATGTATTATGAATTATATAAACAGGTCTGTTCCGGTAACTTATAAATAGAATATAGCTGACAATTAAAAAGAATAACTATATACAATTATGAATATTCTCCATGTAATAGATAGTATGAACCCTGTAAGTGGCGGTCCTTCCCAGGGGGTCCGTAATATTGATAAGGACTTACGCAACATGGATGTATTTGGAGAGGTAGTTTGCCTGGATCCACCCGATTCAGCTTATTTGGGTAAGGACAGCTTTAAAATTCATGCTTTAGGACATAGTGAGGGGGCATGGCATTATTCAAAAGCATTAATTCCATGGCTTACCGATAATTTTAAAAGGTTTGATGTAGTAATTATCAGGGGCCTATGGCAATATCATAGTTATGCTACTCATAAGGTGATAAGAGCGTTAAAAAGAAAATCAGGAGCAAAATTGCCGGTCGTTTTAATAATGCCGCATGGAATGCTCGACCCATATTTTCAACGGGCAAAGGAGCGAAAAATTAAAGCATTGAGAAACTGGCTCTATTGGAAGTTAATTGAGAATAAAGTGGTAAATAACGTTGATGGCTTGCTATTTACATGTGAGGCAGAACTGTTGCTGGCGCGCGAAACGTTTAGGCCTTATCACCCCAAAAATGTGTATAATGTAAGTTATGGCATTGAAGCTCCTCCGGCTTATAACAGCGATATGGCCGCCGCTTTTAGCCAGCATTGCTCTAAGTTAGCCGGGCAGCCATATTTTCTTTTTTTAAGCCGTCTTCATGAAAAAAAAGGTGTTGATATATTGATTGAAGCTTATACGGCATTGGGGGAGCAATATCCTGTCATACCAAAATTGGTGATTGCTGGTCCCGGCCTGGAAACGGTTTTTGGGGAAAGGATACAAAAAATGGCAAATAAAAATACATTTTCAAAAAACAATATATTTTTTACGGGGATGTTAACAGGTAATGCCAAATGGGGCGCATATTACGGCTGTGATGCTTTTGTGTTACCCAGCCACCAGGAGAATTTTGGGATTGCCGTTGCAGAAGCGCTTGCGTGCAGTAAGCCAGTATTGATTTCAGACCAGGTAAACATATGGCGGGAAATTAATAATGGAGGAATAATTGGTTCAGATACTTTTGAAGGCACAAAAGAAATAATTGAAAAGTGGCTGAATTTAAGTGGCGGGGAAAAGAAAAGCATGTCGGATAATGCATGGAAAATATATCATGATAATTTTGAAAGTACGCCTGCCGCTCAAAAATTTTATAATGTTTTGCGTTCACTGGTTCTTGCTAATAAATCAAAAATGACTGACAATTTTTAAATCAATAAGTTACCATTATGCTTAGTAATTACTGCCATTTATCACGAAATTTAAAACCAGATCATGATTAATACAGATACTTATACCGGCCCTTCATTCCCTGTAAAAAATCGTGTAGGAAGAGCGCTATGGAATGTTGTAAATGTTTTGTTTTTTCAATATTCTCCCAAGCTTTTTTTTAGTTGGAGGTCTTTCCTGCTTCGTTCATTTGGTGCAGAGGTAGGCAAAGGGGTTCATATTTACCCCAAAGTGAAAATTTGGGCGCCCTGGAATTTAGTTTTAGGGGATCAATGCGGTGTAGCTAACGGGGTTATCCTCTACTGCCAGGGAAAGATTACTATTGGAAAGAAAGCAGTTATTTCACAAGGTGCACACATTTGTGCGGGCACTCATGATTATACACGAAAGGGGTTTCCGCTTATAACTATGCCTATAATTATTGGCGATGATGTGTGGGTGGCTGCCGATGCTTTCATCCACCCAGGTATTATTGTGGGTGATGGTTGTGTGATAGGCGCCAGGGCTGTGGTTAATAAAAATATGCCACCGTGGATGGTTTGTGCCGGGCATCCGTGCAAGCCAATAAAAAAGAGGATCATAGCGGATAATTGATTTTCCCGGTTTTTGTTACACTATCAATCTATAGATTAATTTACCTTATTAAAAATTTCAATGCTTGATTTGACGATTGCCATTCCGGCAAAAAATGAAGAAACAAATTTACCCGGTTGTCTTGCTGCAATTGGAACTGATTTTGCCTCCCAAATAATTTTAATTGACTCTTCCAGTACCGACTCAACCAGGGATATTGCAAAAAAATTTAATATCGGGTTGGTTGATTTTGTTTGGGATGGAAAGTTTCCCAAAAAGAGAAACTGGTTTTTAAGAAACCATAAACCTACAACCGAATGGGTTTTATTTTTGGATGCCGATGAATATTTGACCGATGATTTTAAACAGGAGGTAAGTAAATGCCTTAAAAAAAATGACAAGGTTGGTTATTGGTTAAATTATACCCGGTATTTTTTAGACAAGAAGCTTAAGGGTGGCTATCCATTAAAGAAACTTGCCTTGTTTAAAGTTGAAGCTGGGGAATATGAAAGAATTGACGAAGATAAGTGGAGCAAGCTTGACATGGAAGTTCATGAACACCCGGTACTTGAAGGGAATGTTGGAGTTATACACAGCGAAATTGATCATAAAGATTTTAGAGGAATTTCACATTATGTTATTAAACACAATGATTATGCTGCATGGGAAGCAGAAAGATTTCTGAAAACAGTTAACGATCCGGAAACTTATAGCAAGCTAACATGGAAACAAAAATTAAAATATAGGCTGATGAAAAGTATTTTTATAGGGCCTGTCTATTTTTTAGGGAGTTTTTTTTTAATGGGAGGGTTTCGCGATGGCTACCGTGGCCTGGCGTTTGCAATATTAAAAATGTCTTACTTTACCCAGATCTATTGTAAGATCAAGGAAAAAAATCTATCCTGAAAATTGAAAATAAATTTACAGGCAGCTTGTTTCAAATTTATTTTAACCTTGACATTTATAGAATTATAATAATTCCCCGGAACATATTTTTACCCGGGTTTCCCTTCCATGCTATTCATCCTACCATCGGATGGCGTTTTAATGTGATTCATCAGTAACAAAATCTATAAGTTCCCCAACCTGGTTGTCGGTAATCAAACTTCGCCACTTTTATTCTTATGCTACTAAAACAAGCATAGAATTTTCAATATTTTATTTGGTTTTAAAAAAATTAACTAATATTTTATTAAAAAGGTAGATTTTACTTTTGCGTCACTAAAAATTAATCACAGTATATATCATATAATTTATCATATTTTGAAATAATTAACTCATATCTTATTAAAAAGGTAACATATTTGCATTTGTGATGTAAATTGTTTATTTTTAAGGTGTTGATTCAAAAAGCCAAAATCAGTAAAAAAGCACTGATTAGCAGTGGTTTTTTAACTGTGATTTAAAGATTCGATAAATATTTCGTTTCGGATAAATCCTTCTAGTTTGTCTTTTAACGCCCTAAACAAAACATTATGTCAGAATTTAAGGCTAGCCCAGAGCTACAGAAAAAAAAGGTACTTCTAATAAGTCACAATTTCTCACCTGAGCCTACGGGCATCGGTAAAGTAAATGGTGAAATGATGCACTGGCTTGCTAATAAAGGCTTTGATTGCACAGTAATCACTACTTATCCTTATTATCCGCACTGGAAAATCCAGCCTCCTTATAAAAACGGGTGGTTTAAAAAAGAAGAAGTGACTTATCCGGAAGCTAGCGGATCACTTACCATTTACCGGTGTCCTCTTTACATCCCTTCTAAACCAACAGGTAAAAAACGTCTTGTACAGGATTTTTCCTATTGGACTTCCATGTCATGGATTGCATGGATGTTTGTGCTTACAAAAAAGAAACATGATTTAATTATAACGGTAGCACCTCCATTTCATTTAGGTTACCTTGGAATGCTTATCAAGAAAAGAATGGGGGGCAAATTGATATACCACATTCAGGATATGCAGATTGAAGCTGCGCAGGGATTAAACATGCTGGCAAGTAAAAAACTTTTCGACTATATATATAAAATTGAAAAGAATATTATTAACCAGGCAGATTATGTGAGCGGAATTTCGCCCGGAATGATCAACAAAATAAAATTTAAGATTGATAAGGAGGTAATTTATTTTCCGAATTGGGTAGACACCTTATCTTTTTACCCGCTCAGCTCGCCTCAAATGCTTAAAGTAAAGTGGGGCTATCAACCTGATGATATTGTATTTTTATATTCCGGAGCCATTGGTGAAAAACAGGGACTGGAAAATATGCTTTTAACGGCTAGGGATTTAATTGACAATAAAAAAATTAAATTTATAATTTGTGGTTCAGGGCCTTATAAAGATAAACTGATGCAAACGGCTAAAGATAAGGGTTTAGTTAATATTGATTTTTTACCTGTGCAGGATAAAGAACTATTTAATGAATTTTTAAACATGGCCGACTTTCATTTAGTACTTCAGAAAGGAAACGCCAGCGATTTGGTAATGCCATCGAAATTAGCTTCAATTTTAGCTATTGGAGGTGTGTCTATTGTTACAACAGCGGCAGGAACCTCCTTATTTGATTTGATTAACGACCATGATTTAGGATATATTATTGAACCGGACAACCACCAGGTATTATCAAACTTAATACATAGCATGAACCTGGATAATTCGGTTGACAAAAAGAGAGAAAATGCACGTAACTACGCTATAAAACATTTAAATATTGATAATGTGATGAATGATTTTTTAAGTAATGTTTTTTAATTGATCTTTATTAAGTCCTTGTTACATCAGCAAGATTTAATGTGATTTTATTCATTTCAGGTTTTAGTCTTAAAATCGTTCCGTTACCCGGGCTGGAAAAGGCGCCTTTAATTGCTTTTAGTTTATAGTTTGTATTTTCAAAGCGGCAATCTACGTGCGTCCGGTTTATTTTTTTAAAAGGCAGTTGTGCATTGGTTGCGGTATTCAGGTCAAAAAACCAGTCACACGGCAATTTGCTTACTAAACTTATCTTTACCAGTTTTTCTGTTAAATCAATTTCTAATGAACCGTCTACCGTTGTTAGTGGCCATGATACATGAAGAGTACCCTTTGCTGTGTTGGTAAATTTCGGATCGTGGCCCTTCAGTAATACTTCATTCCCGGCAACAATTGCCTTTATCCGCAATCCTGCAATTTGGTCAGGTTTGCTCCAGATATAGCCGTCAACAACAGGAAGAGTAAAAAATGTGCATTCATTTGACGTTGCCACCTGTGATTCATATACAGAAGGGAAGCTTTCATCAAACAAATGCAAATCGCGGATCCGCAGGCTCCCGTTTTCCCACAACATATTTATGCGGTAGAACCTGCTATCAAACCATACAGTTTTCAGATCGCTGCCTTCTATGTCTTTATCCACCGTAAAGGAAGTGGCGGGCGTAACCTGGTAATTTTTTTTGAACCACAGGCCCGATGCTTCCAGCGTCTCTACCCTGATTTTGTGTTCGTCTCTTAATCGTGCAATTAATGGCATTTGGATTTCCATTCCTTTTGCCATGGCATCCCAGGTGAAAGAATTTTCCTGTCCTGCCTGCGTATAATTAAATCCAAGCGCACTATTATCGGTAAAGGCTTTAAAAAACCAGTTTACCCAGGTGGAATCACCGCCCCCGAATTTATAAACAGGTTCGAGGGTAACTACACCTTGCCTTGTAGTACCAAGGCCGTTATCGTACTGGCGGATAGGGTCGCTGCCCAGCATCCTGAAGATAGGAACGGGGATCTGATTTTCCGCATGCTGAGCCGGCATATACGCGTTTATTTTACTCGGATAATAAGCCTGGTTCCAGTACCCGCCCCACAAAGTATAGCCATCGGTACCATATTGGTCTTTACAGTTTGCTGAAGCTACGATATGATATTTTTCATACATATAATTTAGGCTATGAGCATCAATAAACCATGACGCAACTGATCTGGGATAGTAGCCAAACACCTTTTTAAAATCTTTCATGTAAACATCTATCAGTTTTTCCCTTTCTTTAGGCGTATAACCAGTGGAAAATCCAATATTTGCTCTCCAATCCCATGGATAGCGCCCGCGCCATTTAAGGCCAGCCTTTTCTACCAGGGGTTGAGGAATTTCCCACCAGGCACCTATTTCAAATGATGATTTTGGAAGTCCGGCTAACAATTTCTGATATCTTTTGTCGATCAACGCATCATATTGCAACAGGAAGGTTCCGCCGAGGTTGTATTTTTTCATGATCTCAACCTGTTTTACCACAGTTTGATACAGCACATCCTCTGTAATACTGGGGTCGCGCGGCTCAAGTAAGCGGATAAAATTGACAATATTTACAATCTTCGGTGTTTCATCACCCACCTTTGTTCCGGAGGCTCCTTTTGTTAATGTATAAAATGAACATAGGGTACTAAGGCAAATAAAACCGCATAAGATAGATGCCCCAATTTTTCTGTTTGTTTTACTTTTCATTAAATCAATTATAGAGGTGGTTTTCATATAGTTGGATGATATGTTGATAAAGGTAAACCCATTTATTATCTTTCTACAAATCTATATTTGTCAATATTACACTAATAAAGATATTCGACCAAACATTTCAATATACTGACAGAGAAAAGGGATTATCCAAACGCAGCTTTACAAACGTAACCTGTTGTTATTTGTTAATGAAGCCTGTATAGGGCTTATTCTGCAGCATAGCCCAGGTACGATCATATGATACGATGTAGTGCAGCTTTACAATTATAGCCATTACAATTCCCAGGGTAAAATATCCCAGGCTAAACAAGGCAAAAATTGAACTACCAAATAACACCCATTCCAATAATAACCGCACTATCCCCGGCACCTCAACTGGAGCGGGCTTAGGGTCGTTTGGTATGCGGAACACGCCCCATAAAGTGGCAGCTATTACCGGGAGGATCAAAGCTGTTACATATCGCATCCAGCCGGCGGATATGTGCCAGCCCCAGCAGCCTAATACAATCAGCATGGCTATCTCTAATAAAAACCTGACGGCTAAGTTTATTGGATTAGTATTCATATGTGTTTAAAAAGCATAATTTAAGTGTCTCATCTAATCCTTTCCCCAGGAGAGGTCTTAAAAAACGTTTCAGAACCCTCTTCTTTGGAGATGGGCAGGGTGAGGTAAAACAATGCGAAGTAAGTAATTTAACGCTAATTTAATTATGCTGTTGTAAAACAACCAATTATTAAGGTAATTTTGCAGCATCATAAGGCAGGTGTTTATTTATATAATGAGGTTTATTGTATTTGGCTTTTTATTAATTGTAATTTGTTGTCTGGCGGCTAGCGCTCAACCTGTTTCAGTGCCTGCAAAAAAAGACAGCAGCTTTATAACAGCGCCTGTGCGCCCGGTTTCTGCTCCCGCGCCTGACTCTGCCGCTATAGCTAAAGAAAAACACGATCAGTTTGTAGCCGACTCATTAGCCATGATTTGGCTAAAGCCCGATTCATTGCGCAAAAGCCAGTTCATGCTGACGGCGGAAAAAAATCCATTCGATGATATAAAATCCATTCTAAATATCCCATTAAAGTCTGATAGCCAGTTGAATACCGGAGTAGCGCGCGTTTATCGTGACTCATGGCTCATCGCAATTATTATTTGTTTACTGATATATACTGCGTTACTCAATATTTTTTTAGGCAAGGATCTTAAAATGGTTATCCAATCATTTTACAGCAAACAAACGCAACTGGATAAAGAAGGTGGGATGATCAATTCATGGGCATTTATTGGCTTGTTTGTATTGTTCAGCTTAACTTTTGGCCTTGTTTTATACCAGCTTACCGTTTTTTATAAAGTTACTTTACCGGTTAGCGGTTTCCAGCGTTTTATTTCAATTTCTGTATTTATCAGCTTATTATTTGCCCTTAAATTTTTTGTATTGAAATTTATAGGCTTTGTTTTTGATGTAAACAAAGTGGTGAGCGAGTATGTAGCTATATTAAATCTTACTTATTTTAATATAGCTTTTGTTCTTTTATCGGTAGCAATCTGTCTTAGTTTAATTTCAAGCAGGTTTATACCCGGGTTATTGATTTTTACGGTGGCATCAATAGCTATAATATTTGCATGGCAGTACCTGCGCAACAGTGTAAATATCATTTCTAATATTCGATTTCATAAATTTTATTTATTTATCTATCTTTGTGCCCTCGAAATTTGCCCGATATTGATATTGGTAAAGGCACTTAATATAGGTTTTAAGTAGTTAGTT
>JAQBOS010000021.1 GCA_028287925.1 Mucilaginibacter sp.
CATTTAAAATGGCCGCCATTGCCTCGGTAGTATTAAGTTTACTAAGTTTTACATTACCTGATACTCCCCCGGTAAAGAAAGGACAAAAAACATCGATTGGTGATATAATTGGCTTGGATTCTATCGGCTTGTTAAAGAATAAATCGTACCTGGTATTTTTCCTGGCCTCGGTTGCTATTTGTATTCCCCTTGCTTTTTATTACAATTTCACCAATCCGTTTTTAAATGAGGTGGGGGTTAAACGTGCGGCAGGGATCCAAACATTGGGGCAGGTATCGGAGTTTGCGTTTATGGTTGCTATGCCTTTCTTTTTTGTGAGGCTTGGCGTTAAAAAAATGCTGGCTATGGGGATGCTTGCCTGGGCCTTACGCTACGTGTTTTTTGCCTATGGTAACGCTGAGAATAACTATTGGATGCTGATTGCAGGGATAGTGATCCATGGCGTTTGTTACGATTTCTTTTTTGTAACAGGTCAGATTTATACCGATAACCTGGCCGGCGATCGTTTTAAAAGCGCAGCACAGGGTTTTATTACACTGGCTACTTACGGTGTTGGCATGTTGATAGGTTTCTACCTGTCGGGCCCTATAGTTGATCATTGGCAAACATCTGCAACTTCACATAACTGGCAAACTATCTGGTTAATCCCCGGAGGAATTGCCGCAGGTGTGTTATTACTATTCCTTTTGTTTTTTAGGGATACGAATCAAATACAAACAAAACCGGGGTTGGATATTGAGGAGCCTTCTGCACAAACAGAAATTTAAACTGAACCAATTATATGACATTTAAACAAAACAGGAGATCGGCAATAAAAAACATAGTTGCCGGAACCGCTGCTATAACAGCAACGGGTATGCTATCATCATTTAAAAAGGAAGAAATGCAGGAACAAGTATCTGACAAGCTTAAAGGAAATATAAACCATTCAGTTTCGCCATGGTGCTATAGTGGTTTCACACTCGATCAGCTTTGTGTGGTATCAAAAGAAATAGGTATAACCGGCGTTGATCTTTGCGGACCAAAAGACTGGCCCACACTTCAAAAACATGGCATGTATTCGCCTATGTGCAATGGTGCCGAAATTAATTTGACCGATGGTTTTGGCGATACTGAGTTCCATGAAAGGCTGATAAAACAATATACCGATATGATTCCGCTGGTAGCCAAAAACGGGTATACTAACCTGATCTGCTTTAGCGGCAGCCGCAGGGGAAAGGATGATGAAACCGGATGGAAAAATTGCGAAGAAGGGTTAAAAAAACTGCTCCCGCTTGCCGAAAAGCACAAGGTAGTATTATGTATGGAGCTGCTGAACAGCAAGATCGATCATAAAGATTATCAATGCAACAAATCGGCCTGGGGTGCTGAGCTGGCTAAGAGAATAAGCTCCGAAAATTTTAAATTACTGTATGATATTTATCACATGCAGATTGATGAGGGCGATATCATCCGTAATATAACTGACCATCACCAATATATTGCCCATTTTCATACAGGAGGTATTCCCGGACGCCATGAAATTGACGATACCCAGGAACTTTATTATCCTGCAGTTATGAGAGCAATTGTTGCCACAGGCTTTAAAGGTTATGTAGGACAGGAATTTGTTCCTAAAAACCCCGATAAAATAGCGTCGCTGAAGAAGGCTATCCTTATTTGTGATGTTTAGTCGTTGGTCATTAGACATTGGTCAGTTGTCATTAGTGGAAAAAGAAAAAAACCGCAGCGGCTATGAACTATGAACCATCAACTATAAACTAAAATATAACTAAACAAAACCACCTATGACTACCAGGAGAAAATTTTTAACACAAGCCGGGATGCTTTCCGCAGGCTTAATGATAGCGCCGCACTTATTATCGGCAAAGTCATCAAATATTGTTGGTTTACAACTTTACAGCCTGCGCGATCAGCTGCCTAAAGATGTAAAAGGCGTGATTGCCAAAGTGGCCGCAGCCGGTTATAAGGAAGTGGAAACATTTGGCTACTCAAAGCAAAATGGCTTTTGGGGGCTTGATGCCAAAGCTTTCAGCGGCTTGCTAAAAGCAAACGGACTTAAAACGCCAAGCGGGCATTTTGATATGAACGAATATTTGGTTCATGATAAAACAGACGCGTTTGAAACTTATCTCGAAGCGGCCAATATTACAGGGATGACCTATATAATTATTCCTTCAATAAATGGCGAAGTTTTAAAAAGCGCTGACCAGTTTAAACAGGTTGCCGAAAAAATGAATAAAGCGGCAGAAATTTGTAAGAAATCCGGTTTACAATTAGGCTATCATAACCACAACTTTGAATGGAAACCGATTGACGGCACTACCTTTTATGATACCATTTTAAAAGAAACCGATCCAAAGCTGGTTCACACGGAAATGGATATTTTTTGGGTGGTGCGCGCTGGGCAGGATCCCGTTAAATTATTTGAACAGCACCCGGGCAGGTTTGCTTTATGCCATATAAAAGACAGAGACAAAACACAAACCGACCTCAATACCGAAATAGGTAAAGGCAGCATCGACTTTAAAACAATTTTAAGTCACGCTAAACTAGCCGGCTTAAAACACTTTATTGTTGAACAGGAAAACTATATAAACATTGATCCTTTTGTAAGCATTGCTGAAAGCGCTGCTTATGTGAAGAACACGTTACACGTGTAGTTAAGTGGTTGATTAGGTTAGGTTGATTGAGTTATAAAATGGAGAACTTAATCAGCAACTAACTTAATCAACCTAATCAACTCAATCCAACTTAATAAACTAAAATCATGAAATATTCACTTCTATTTACTGTGGTATTAACCGGAAGCTTTTTTATGGCGAATGCACAGCAGGCAAAACCCGAGGACACCGAGATTTGGGAACCTATCCCAAAAGCGGTAACACCCGGCAGTTCTTTCAGAGACGCACCATCTGATGCTATTATATTGTTTGATGGCAAAGGCCTTGATAAATGGGTACAGGCTGATGATCAATCAGACGCCAAATGGAATGTTAAGGGTGATGTGCTTACGGTAAACAAAAAATACGGTAACATTGAAACCAAACAAAAATTTACCAATTACCAGTTGCACGTTGAATGGAAAGTTCCTGCCAGTATAACAGGATCAGGCCAGGCAAGAGGCAACAGCGGCATTTTCTTAGCATCATTAGGTAAAGGCGACGCAGGTTATGAGCTGCAGGTTTTAGATTCATACAACAACAAAACTTATGTTAATGGTATGGCCGGTAGTATTTACAAACAGGCTATCCCTTTGGCTAACCCAGGCAGAATGCCCGGCCAATGGCAAACCTATGATGTAATTTGGACCGCGCCTACATTTAATGAAGACGGCACTGTTAAAACAACCGCAAGAGTAACCGTATTTTTTAACGGCGTATTGGTTGAAAATAATTTTGAATTAAAAGGCCCGACACTATACATCGGAAAGCCTGAATACCAGAAACATGGCGCTGCGTCAATCAAATTGCAGGCACACGGCGACAAAAGCGAGCCCCTGAGCTATCGCAACATATGGGTTAGAGAGTTATAATAATTACTTCATAGTTGACGGTTCATAGTTTATATTTGTGAACCATCGGCTATGAGTTATTATTGAGGCCG
>JAQBOS010000023.1 GCA_028287925.1 Mucilaginibacter sp.
CGCCCCAAATATGGCCATCCCGTTTTTTAACAGCGGGGCGGCTGTAATGAATACTTACATCGGTAAGGCCAATCTGTTCGGTAACCGAAGCTCTTTTATTATCCCCGTCTGGCAGGGATGTTAATTGTGCCTTAACAACATGGGCAAAGCCAAATTGAAGACATGCAAAAATGATACAGGCGTTAAAAAGTTTTTTCATATTAAAGGTTTATTAGAGTCTGAAACATAATATTTATTAAAGCTGGTTTTTATTACAGATCCGGGCAAATCATTTAAACCTTATACCCTTTATTTTAAATGATTTACCTGATAATATCAACAGCTGGTATTTACTGTAAGGCAGTATTTATTGAATAAAAAAGGCTAATTATTGAAAACCGGCGGTGGGAATGAAAAAGCTTTGTAAATTTAAAAATGAAATTTATCGGCAGTCAGGCAACTCTTAAACAGCTTCAATGGCTGATTTGGGTTGCGGTTTTTTTAATTATATTTTTTTCATACCTGCCCGAGGATGGCTTTTACCAGGCCGGAATATTCTCACTATTAAACGTTTCCTTTTATGCAGTTGTTATTTACGGAAATATTAAATTTCTTTATCCTAAGTTTTATGAAACCGGTAAAAAAGTTCAGTACGCAATTTTCGCGTTCCTATTTGTTGTGTCGGCCGGCTTGTCAAGGGGGTACCTGCTTACTTATATTTATAATACATATTTTGCCCTCAAGCCTGAGCTTATAACAAAAAGCACCGTTCTTAATTTTATGATAGCGGGCTTTTTAACCTACCTGCTCAGCTTCATTTTTCGCATTGCTATTGCTTATTTTACCTTAAAGCAACAGTCGGAAAAAATACTGGCACAAAAAAGCCAGGCCGAGCTTAACCTGTTAAAATCGCAGGTGCAACCGCATTTTCTGTTTAATACCTTGAATAATATTTATTACGAAGCCTACCGCGAAGCACCGCGCACTGCCAAACTGATTGAGCGGCTATCAGACATTATGCGCTATTTTGTTGATGAAAGCCCAAAGGAAGAGGTTTCACTGGCAACTGAGGTGCAGTTTTTGGAAAATTATATAGCGCTGGAAAAGATCCGCATCCGGCATGAAATAGAGTTGAATTTTATTAAAGATTGTAATGCCGAACTGCGAATTGCGCCAATGCTGCTGATGACCTTTGTTGAGAATATTTTTAAACACGGCGTTGATAAATCGAGTGATAAAAATAAGATCGATATTTCACTGGTTCAGCAGGATGGCTACCTGTTGTTTGAAACCCGGAACATGGTTCATGATAAACCCGGAACAAACGGACCCAGCGGATTTGGCATTGAGAACTTGCGAAAGCGCCTTACCTTGTTATACGGTTCAAATTTTGAGCTGAATATTAATAACCCGGGCAATTATTTTACCGCATTTTTAAAAGTACCTATAGCATGAATTTAAGCTGCATAATTATTGATGATGAACCGAATGCGGTAAACCTGCTGGAAATCCTGATAGGCCAAAACACCAAATGGCAGCTTTTAGCCAAGTGTTATGACGCTTTGGAAGCCATTACATTTTTAAAGGAGAACAAGCCCGATTTTATTTTTTTAGACATAAATATGCCCCAGCTAAGCGGGATGGAATTGGCGGGCCTGCTATCAAAAAATACAAAAATTGTTTTTACCACTGCTTACTCCGAGTATGCTGCGGAAAGCTATGCCTTTCAAACCATTGATTACCTGTTAAAGCCCATTACCCTAAAACGTTTTTTGGAAGCAATGCAAAAGATTGAAACCTATTTCACTTTCCATGTAGCCAATCATAACGCATTTCCATCAGCGGGGAATGAATATTTTTTTGTAAAGTCGGGCAAGGTGCTCAGGAAAATACTGATGGAGGAGATCCAATATTTTGAGGGTGAAAAAGAATATGTGCGCCTGGTAACCCCTGCCGAGCAGCTACTTATTTACAGGCGCTTAAAAGATATTGAAGAGCAATTAAATCCGCCATTTGTAAGGGTGCATAACTCCTACATTGTTAACACAAAGCAAATAGTTAAGATCCAGGACAATCATATTTACATTGCCGGCAAACAGATCCCCATCAGCGAAAAATTTAAAGATGGCTTTATGGCAGTGATCAATCAGCGGATCTTCTGATGGTTTTGAATCATGATTACCAATAGGATTTTGGGATTACTTGATTAATGTTGCAAAAATAATCAGGCAATCTTTTAATCCCATAAATCAAGGTTTAAACAAAAAATCCGAAATCGAACATCCGAACGGCGCAGCCCTCTTGAATGCCTTTGAAAACAATCACCCATGAAAAATTCCGAAATTTACCCATCTTTGCTTCCTTATGGCCAATATCTGTTTAGTTGAAGACGAACAAAAGGTTGCTGCATTTATCAGCAAAGGGCTTGAGGAGCAGGGTTATAAGATCCGCATTGCCAACGACGGCATTACAGCAAAGGCGCTGTTGCAGAATAATGATTTTGATTTGCTGATACTGGATGTAATGCTGCCTGATATTAATGGCATTGAGCTTTGCCGGCAAATCCGTTTTACCAATACAAAAACCCCCATTTTAATGCTTACCGCGCTGGATCAGATCCAGAACAAGGTATCTGGCTTAAAGGCCGGGGCTGATGATTACCTGGTAAAGCCATTCCATTTTATTGAGTTATTGGCCCGCATCGAGGCCTTATTGCGCCGTCAAAAAGTTGTTGAAGTTGCTGATCACATCCTGGCATTTGATGACCTTAAACTGGATACCTGGAGCAATGTTGCAGAAAGGGCCGGGCAGCAGATCGCATTAACAGCCAAAGAATATACGCTGCTTGAGCTATTTATGAGCCATCCAAACAAGGTTTTATCACGGGAGTATATCGCGGAGCAGGTATGGAAAATTGATTTTGATACCGGAACCAATTTTATTGATGTGTATGTAAACTATCTGCGTAAAAAAATTGAAAAAGGATTTAAAAACAAACTGATCCATACCGTAATTGGTATGGGGTATATTTTAAAAAGCGATAAATAAGGTTATCATTTTTTAAATAATATTTCTTCCCTCTTTGCTGCTTGCAGCAGAGAGGGTCGTCCAGCGAAGCGTCGACCGGGTGAGTAAATATTCGGGCGATATTAACGCAAATAACGAATGAAAATAAAGAACCGCCTTTCGCTTTATTTTACTACAATTAGCGCAATTGTGTTGCTGATTGTGCAGGTTGTAATTTGCATTGCTTTTAATTCGCTTATCCGGTCAAATTTTTACGATCAATTAATGGACAGGGCCAATGTTGCCGCTAAATTATATTTAGAGGCCGATGAAATTTCGCCCGACTCCCTAAGCCATGTAAAAGAACATTATCTCCACAGCCTGCACAACGAGGTGATTCGCCTCTATGATGAAAAAAATGCCGCCTCATTTATAAAAGATAGGAACCAGTTTTGGGCAAGCCCGATAATTAACGAGGTACGTAAAAGAAAACAGTTGGAATTTACCGAAGGACAAAGACAAACGGTAGGCATTTATTATAACGACAACCAGGGAAACTTTGTAATATTGGTTTCGGCTATTGATATGCAGGGCGCCAAAAGGCTGCAGGATCTTATTAAATCAATGGTCATACTGCTCTTATGCGTTACCGCCGGGCTTTTTTTGATAAGCAGGTGGTTTGCCCAAAAAACGCTGGAACCCATTGATAAGGTAATTAAGCACATGCGCCTGGTACGTGCCGGTGACCTGAGTTTAAGGGTTGATGAAGGGAACGGGAAAGACGAGATCAGCGCGCTGGCACATAATTTCAACCGGCTTTTGGCACATTTACAAAACACATTTGAGCTGCAACAAACATTTGTTGTAAATGCATCGCATGAATTACGTACCCCTATAACAACCATAATAGGCGAAATTGAAATTGCCTTGAATAAGCTGCGTACCCAATCTGAGTATGAAGAGGTGTTAAAATCTGTATTAAACGATGCTGAGCGGCTCAATGAAACTATTACCAGCCTGCTCGAACTGGCAAATGTTGATATGGACTACACGCATCCCGCCTATAAATATGTGGCCATTGACGAGCTTATATGGGAGCTTAATGATTATTGGACAGAGAAAGCAGGCAAGAGTATGTTTGTTGTAAATATTTTGCAACTACCCGTTGAACAGGAAAAATTACAGCTATTTGCAAATAAATCCTTATTAACCATAGCATTCAATAACATTATAAGTAACGCCTATAAATTCTCACAAAACAAACGTGTACAATGCGATCTGTATGCCGATGAAGAAAACATTATTGTAAAGATAATTGACCAGGGTGTAGGCATATTGCCTGGGGAGCTGGAGAAAGTTTTTGAATCATTTTATCGCGGCACTAATGTAAAAAGCTTCCAGGGCAGCGGGATTGGCCTTTATGTAACCGGTAAAATCATCCACCTTTTTAACGGAACCATTTCAATTGATTCCAGCCCCGGCGAAACCACCACCTTTACCATTAAATTCAGCAGGTAAAATTCGGCCAGGGGCCGCGGTTCCCCCTCTTGAGAGCTACGGTGTGTACACATCTTCAGTGGGTTTTCGCTATTCAGCCATTTTTTATTTTTGATGCATACCTAGCAGATAAATCTATGATTGACCCGTAGGGTCTACCGCTTTGTAGAAAAATGTTAATGATTTTTCTTGACCCATCGGGTCTACCCTTAGCTCACGTTTATTATTTTTGTGTAAAAGATGAATTTTATGCCAAACACATATACACAATTATACATACATTTTGTATTTGCGGTAAAGTATCGCAAGGCCATTATCGGAGAAGAATGGGAAGATCGTCTCCAAAAATATATTACCGGAATAGTGCAAAACAATGGACATAAATTACTTGCGATAAATACAATGCCGGATCATTTACATCTTTTTGCCGGCCTTAACCCCAAGCAATCTATTTCTGAACTAATGAGATTGGTAAAAGGCGATAGTTCGGAATTTATAAATAGTAAAGGGCTGACATCAAGGAAATTTCATTGGCAGGAAGGCTATGGGGCATTTAGCAATAGCCGTTCACAAATTGATGGAGTGGTTAAATATATATTAAATCAAAAAGAACGGCACTTAAGTAAAACCTTCAGGGATGAATATCTGGATATATTGCGGGATAACGAAGTTGAATACGACGAGAAATATATTTTTCATGATCTGCTAGATGAATAGGGTAGCCTCCCTGAGGCAAAAAACAAATCCTTCTTTTATTTCTACAAAGCGGTAGACCCTACGGGTCATTGCTTAATATTAAATAAAAAGATGTGTACACACAGTAGCTCTTGAGAGGGTACTAACATGTTAACTTACACCAGAAAAGTCCTATCTTGCATGTATGGATGGTATCGAAAAACCTCATTTAAATTGGACTTCTAAAATAGTGGATAATGAGCTAGTATCAATAGATACTTATAAATTCATTTTTGAGCAAGCTGAAAAGAGATTTGAAGATATTCTATCCGAGCGGGAAAATGTAACAGATAAAACAATTAAGATTTTAACAGCTGCAATAACATTTTCAGGATTTATAACTGGAATAATGATCCAGCATAAATTTTATATCCCACCATTATTAATTATAATAACAGCTATTGCAATACTTTTCTCTTTGGTGTTCTGCCTAATAGTTTTACATCCTAAAAAAGCAAGAAATAGAGGCTTACCTCCAATAGCTTCTACGCCTTCAGGATTAGGTTTCGCCAATACATCCGATACTGATGAAATGATGGTTTATTATAACAGTATTTGTGTATTACAAGACAACATAACCTTAACCCTAAAAAGAAATGAAGAAAGGGTCGTATTTTATAAAGTAGCACAATGGTCCTTTCTTGCTTTAATCTTAATTATGGCTGTTGATCTTAGCTACTTGCTCTAATTATCTATTACCTTTTGTTGATGTTGAATCGGTATCAGATTGAATAATTACTTCTCTTGGCATATTTGATTTACTTATATCCAAACTTACACATTTTCTAGTGTAAATTAAATCTTAAAAAATGTATATTGAGAGGCTGATTTAAAGCCTTTTAGATGGAATTAACACTAATACAAAAACTTGATATAGTCCTTTTTTACTTTAATGACTTGGGTAGTGGTAACTACAAGTTCATTCACGAGTTAGAAAAAGAAATAAAAGATATATCAAGTTCTGAATTGCAAGCGATATTAAATCAACTGGCTGAAAATCGTTTTATAGAAGATTTGCCACACAACTACGAATCAAGTCCAAGTGCTGCATTCGGGTCGCACCCTAAAACAATACGAAAATATTCTATTACCTTTCAGGGAATGTTGTTTTGCCAAATAAATCGGGGCTACGAGATGGATCAAATAGCGAAGGATGCCGAAAATACACGGTTGAGCATGTTGGAGACCGAAACCACGACAAACCGCACACTGACGACTCGTTTAACAATTTTAGTCGCCGTTGGTACGGGGATAGCGGCGATATATTATTTATACCTACTTTGGCAGGAATTGTGTTGGTGTCAGTTTGTTTGGCAGAAGCATTAATCCTCTTTAGTGTAGATTTGTATGTTTAGTACCCTTGAGAGGGGCACGGGTGTGTTCTTCATCTCGACACCCCTCACTTCATCATCAATCAAAATTCTAATGCAATTCTAATCTCGCTTTAATTTAACTCTAATATGCGTAGTATAATTTTGTGGCATCAAAATATACTATGCTCAAAAGATTTGTTCTTGTTATTTTATTACTGCAAACGGCGTTAACAATTCTTGTATCAAAAGCACATGCGCAAGACCGGGCAAGCGATACGCTTAAGTTAACCATTAAACAGGCGGAAGACTTGTTTTTGAAAAACAACCTGCAGCTCATTATCCAGCGCTATAATATCGACAATGCAAATGCCCAGGTAATTACTGCACGTTTATTCCCTAACCCCGATTTCAATTTTTCAAACGGCATTCACACCAATGATGCTTCCCAGGGGCCTGCTTATAAAGATCATTCAGCCGGCATTTCACAGCTTTTTACAACTGCAGGCAAACGGAATAAAAGCATCCAACTGGCAAAGCTTAGTGTCGACCAGGCAAAATACCAGTTCTTTGATTTGCTCCGCACATTAAAATTCACGCTGAGAAATGATTTTTACACCATTTATTTCCAGGAACAATCTGCCAGGGTTTATAACCAGGAGATCAATTCTTTAGCTAAAGCGCTAACTGTTTTTAAGGCACAATACGCAAAGGGCAACGTTGCCGAAAAGGAAGTGCTGCGCATACAATCACAGCTATACACCTTACAGGCAGAATATAATAACCTGCAAACAGGAATTGATACTGTACAAAGCGAATTTAAATTACTAACCAAAACATCTGCAAATACCATTATCCAACCCCTGTCTGATTACACGTTTGACGGAAAAGCCATTGTAGCCGGTGTGCCTTATCAAACATTGCTTGATTCAGCCAGTGTAAACCGTTATGATCTAAAGCTGGCTAAATCAACTGTTGATTATAATAACCTCAACCTTCAGCTGCAAAAAGCAACTGCTGTGCCTGATGTTTCACTCTCGCTTAATTATGATAAACTGGGCGGCTACGGTACTAACTTTTTAGGTGCGGGTATTGGCTTTAGCTTGCCATTTTTTAACAGGAACCAGGGAGGCATTAAACAGGCCAGGATAGCTATTGATCAAAGCAAGGTGCAGTTGCAAAGCCAGCAGGATCAAATTGAAAGCGATGTGGCAACCAATTATAAAAACGCATTAAGGCTTGAGAACCTGTATAACAGCTTTGACCCCGCTTTTAAAAATGATTTTAATCACCTGATCCAGGAGGTTTTTAAGAATTACGAAAAAAGGAATATCAGCCTGCTGGAATTCCTTGATTTTTACGACTCCTATAAAACCAACACCCTGCAATTGAATACACTGCAGCTTAACCGGGTAACCTCAATGGAGCAGCTTAATTATGTTACAGGAACATCATTTTTCAATCAATGATCACTACTACAAACATGTATACCAAATATAAAATACTTACTACTGCTATTGCTCTTGCTGTTTCGGGCATGGCTTCGCAAAGCTGCCATCATGCTGATGAGAGCCAGGAAAAAGACACCCGTTTCCAGGTTACTGACAGCCTGATCAACAGCCTTCTTATTGACACGGTTAAAGAAGCCAGCGCCCTGTCACAAATTACTTTAACCGGCAGCATAGCGCCCGATGAAAATAAAATGGTAAAGGTGTTTCCGCTGGTTAGCGGGGTAGCGCAGGATGTAAATGTTCAGCTTGGCGATGTGGTACATAAAGGCCAAACACTGGCTGTTATGAAAAGCGCTGAAATGGCCGGTTTTACCCGCGACTATGTGTCGTCAGAGGCTGATGTAAGAAATACTAAAAGGGTATATGAATCAACCCAGGATCTGTATAAAAGCGGGCTTGCATCTCAAAAAGAGCTGGAGCAGGCACAGTCTGATTATCAGAAAGCCCAGGCCGAAGGTAAACGCGCCGGCGCTGTGATCTCCATCAATAAAAGCAATGCTAATGGTTACGAAGTAAAAACGCCATTATCGGGCTATGTGGTTGAGAAAAACCTGACCAATAATACCCAGGTAAGGGCAGATAATAGTCAGAACCTGTTCACCATAGCCGACCTTTCTACAGTCTACGTGCTGGTAAATGTTTATGAGTCTGATATCTCAAAGATCCAAATCGGCGATGCAGTAAAGATCACTACGTTATCTTATCCTGATAAAATATTTACCGGAAAAATAGACCGGATTGATAATATGCTTGACCCGGATAACAAGGTAATGCACGCCAGGATCAAGATAGAAAATCCGGGCAATTTGCTAAAGCCGGGAATGTTTGCCAATGTGCTGATAAAAGCAAAATCAGGCGAAACCCTGCCCGAAGTTAGTTCTCACGCATTGGTTTTTGATAACGATAAAAATTTTGTGATAGTGGTTGATGGTAAAGCCAAAGTACACATTCAGCCTGTTGACGTTGCCAAAACAGTTGAAGACAGGGCATATATCAGTAAAGGGTTAAAGCCAGGCGACAGGGTGATCACTTCAAGGCAAGTGTATTTATATGAGTCGCTAAAAGATTGAGTTGGGAGAGGAATTTCGGAATTCGGATGTTCGATTTCGGAATTAGAATTCAGAAAAAAATAAAAGATCAAAGCAAAAAATAAAGAATCGAAAATTGAAAGACGGATTAAAATAAATTCGAAATCGAACATCCGAATTCCGAAATAAAAACAAATCCGAAATCGAACATCCGAAATTACAACACATGAATAAGTTCATAAAAAATATTCTTTCTTTCGCCCTCAAGAACAGGTTCTTCATATTTTTTGTGACGGCACTGCTTGCTGTTGCCGGCTATATCAGCTTTAAAACAATAAGCATCGATGCTTTTCCTGACGTTACCAATACATCGGTTACCATAATTACTCAATGGCCCGGCAGGAGCGCCGAAGAAGTAGAAAAATTTGTTACCCGCCCAATTGAGATCGCCATGAATCCGGCGGAGAAAAAGACCAGTATCCGGTCGTCTTCGTTGTTCGGTCTTTCTGTAGTAAAAATCACTTTTGATGATGAGGTTGATTATAATTCTGCACGTTTACAGATCAACAACCACATAGGCGATGCAAGTTTGCCGGATAATGTAAATCCGTCCATTGAGCCACCTTATGGCCCTACCGGCGAGATCTACCGCTTTACCTTAACCAGTAACCGCAGATCGGTAAGGGAATTAAAAACCATTGAAGACTGGGTAGTTGACCGCGAGATCCGTGCAGTACCGGGTGTGGCTGATGTTAACAGCTTTGGCGGAGAAGTAAAAACTTACCAGATAACCATCAACCCTGCAAAAGCTGTGCAGTATAATGTTACGCCATTACAACTGTATGAGGCAGTGTCTAAAAGCAATGTAAATGTAGGCGGTGATGTTATTGACCAAAACGGACAGGCTTATGTAGTGCGCGGCATTGGTTTGCTTAACAATATTGACGAAATTAAAAATATAGTTATAAACAATATTAAAGGCACTCCAATATATGTAAAAACTATATCTGAGGTAGCCGAGTCTGCATTACCACGTTTGGGGCAGGTTGGCCGCGATAAAGATCCGGATGTTGTTGAAGGCATTGTTGTAATGCGCAAAGGCGAAAACCCAAGCGAGGTTATCAAAAACCTGAAACTAAAGATCAATGAGCTCAACAATAAGATCTTACCTGATGATGTTAAGCTGAAAACATTTTATGACCGTGAAACCCTGGTAAACTTTGCCACAGATACCGTTTTGCATAACATGGCCGAGGGGATAATATTTGTTACCGTTATTGTATTCCTGTTTATGGCCGATTGGCGTACTACCTTAATTGTATCGCTTATTATTCCGCTTGCATTGCTTTTCGCTTTTATTTGTTTAAAGCTGAAAGGTATGTCGGCTAACCTTTTGTCAATGGGGGCGATCGACTTCGGGATCATCATTGACGGAGCCGTGGTGATGGTTGAGGGGATTTTTGTTGTACTGGATTCCAAAGCCAAAGAAGTTGGCATGGCCAATTACAACAAAATGAGCAAGCTTGGTTTAATTAAAAAGGCTTGCCAGGTTAACGGTAAAGGGATCTTTTTTGCCAAGCTTATTATCATAACCGGCTTGCTGCCAATCTTTAGCTTCCAAAAAGTTGAGGGTAAAATGTTCTCGCCCTTAGCGTGGACCTTAAGCTTTGCCCTTTTAGGCGCCGTTATACTAACCTTTACGTTTGTACCAGCCTTAGCCAGTGTATTACTGCGCAAGGATGTTAAGGAAAAACATAATGTATTTGTAGAAGCTTTGACCAAAGGCGCCATGCGCTTTTATTCGGTATGCTTTAAAAGCAGGCGGCTGGTATTTCCAATTGCCATAATTGCCCTGGTAATTAGCTTAGGTTGTTTTAAATTTTTAGGAACCGAGTTTTTGCCCGAATTAAATGAGGGCGCCATATATGTGCGTGCGACCGGTCCGCTAAGCATCTCTTTAAAGGAATCAGTTAAAATGGCTAACGAGATGCGTAACATCTTCCTGAGCTTTGACGAGGTAAAACAGGTAATGTCACAAACCGGCAGGCCAAATGACGGGACTGATGCTACCGGCTTTTATAATATTGAGTTCCATGTTGACATTTATCCTGAGGATCAGTGGAAGAGAAAGGAAACCAAAGAAGAGCTGATCCAGCGAATGCAGGAAAAGTTAAAATTCTTCCCCGGCGTGGATATTAATTTCTCCCAGCCTATCTCTGATAACGTTGAGGAAGCTGTATCAGGAGTTAAAGGATCCATCGTAGTAAAAATATTTGGAGATGATTATCCTTATATTGAAAAACAGGAAGTTGGAATCTATAATATATTAAAAAATGTAAATGGTATTACTGACCTTGGGATACTGCATAATGTTGGTCAGCCTGAGTTACAAATAGACCTTAACCAGGAAGAAATGGCCCAATACGGTGTTACCGCCGCCGACGCCAATGCCGTAATTGAAACTGCCATAGGTGGTAAAGCGGCAACACAGATTTATGAAGGTGAGCGCAAGTTCGATCTCCGGATCCGTTATCCTGAGGACTTCAGAGGCAACGAACTATCTATCGGCGACCTGCGCGTACCAACGCTTAATAACAATACCGTACCCCTGCGCGAAATAGCAAGCATCAGAAAAACCACCGGCATTAGCATGATCTATCGTGATGATCATCATCGTTATGGCGCCATTAAGTTTTCTATCCGCGGCCGCGATATGGGGAGTACCATTGAGGAAGCGCAGGACAAGGTAAATGCACGAATTAAACTGCCCAAAGGGTATAACCTGGAATGGGCCGGTGATTTTGAGAATCAGCAGCGCGCAACCAAAAGGTTAAGCCAGGCCGTGCCTATCAGCTTATTGATCATCTTTTTTATCCTGTTCATCCTGTTTGGTAATTTCAGAGATTCCCTGTTAGTGTTAAACAACGTACCATTTGCAATAATGGGTGGCATATTGGCACTGCTGATAACCGGGGTTAACTTTAACATATCTGCCGGAATTGGCTTTATTGCCTTATTTGGGATCTGCGTGCAAAATGGGGTAATCCTCATCACCAAGTTTAAAAGCAACATTACCGAGCTAAAACATCATACCACCTGGACATCATTTGCAATAGCCCTGAAAGCGGGTGTTACAGATCGTTTGCGCCCGGTGGTAATGACGGCTATGATGGCAGCTATAGGCCTGTTACCGGCGGCTATGTCGCACGGAATAGGCTCCGAAGCATCCAAGCCATTGGCTATTGTGGTTATTGGCGGTTTAATAACCAATACCATCTTTAACCTGTTCGTCTTTCCTATCGTGTTCTTCTGGTCATACCGCAAAAGAGTTGAAAGCGGCGTAGTGATCCGTAATAAAAATTGACATTAATACCCCTAGTTTATATTGATGTGTCTAAGGTGGTGCAGCGAAAGCTGCACTATCCGGAGACAGTTTTTTGGAGGAAGTCCGGAAGTCGGGAAAGTCAGTAAAGTCCGGAAGAAGCTGCAGTAAAACCCTTCATCTTACCAATGACTAATGACACAATGACCAATGACTATTCTACACTAACCGTTAATCCTTCCTGCTGAAGGATTTTGCGGTAAACTTCCACTTCGGTAAATGAGCCCTCAAGTATGGCGCATTTGCCCTCGTTATGCACCTTCCATGCAATCTTTTCAGCTTGCGCTTCAGAATAATCCAGGTACTTCATCATGCAAAAAATAACATGGTCAAAGGTATTATGGTCGTCATTCCATAAAATAAGGCGGTGCATTTCTTTAAGTCCCGCTAATATCTCCTCAAGGGTGAGGGTTTCTTCCTGTATTTCAGTCGGCATACGTAACCACAAAATTACTCAAAAACTATAATAAATTAGCTAAAATAATGTTCTATTGACTTTAAAGCCCTATTTTTATTTCATGAAAGCAATCACCCCCTACTTTGCCTTAGCCATAATTATTCAATTAAGCGCTATAAATTTAAGCTGCGCTCAATCAACCCCTACAGGCACCTTACAAGCCCCGCCCTCAAATATTGTTATTGACGGTTCTGTTAAAGAATGGGGCGACAGCCTGCGGTATTATAATGCCGAAAAGCGGATCAATTATGCCCTTGCCAACGACAAAGATAACCTGTACATGGCCATCCGTGTTATTGACAGGTCAGAGCAAGCCAGGATCTTAAGGGCTGGCATTACGCTTAGCATCAACACAAAAGGCAAAAAGAAAGAAGGTTACAGTATAACCTTCCCGGTTAACACCAGTGGAAACAGCGCCCCGCTTACCCTGCAAAAAGACGATAGTGGCGACATAACTAAACAGGATCATGATGCGCTGATGCAAGCCGTACTTACCGTATTAAGAGGCATAAAGGTTGAAGGCTTTAAAGATATTGAGGGCGATATGATCACCACCAGCAATACTTACGGCATTAAAACCGCCATTGACTATGATGATAAAGACTATCTTGTTTGCGAGGCAGCCATCCCGCTAAAGCTTTTACATGCCGATGATGCTGCAAAAACCGAATGGGCATTCAATTTTAAAATTAATGGCATAACCAAACCCGCAACACCCGAAGGCGAAGGCCAGGGTGGTGGTGGTGGCCGCGGCGGAAGAGGCGGCGGTGGCGGAGGAGGTATGGGCGGTGGTGGTCGCGGTGGGCATGGTGGCGGTGGTGGAAGAGGCGGCCGCGGCGGTGGTGCAGGAGCAGCTTCATCAGATAACAGCACATTATTTAAATCGGAAGATTTTTGGGAGAAATTTTATTTGGCGAAGTAAATTTCAATCCTTCTAAAAAAGAGAAATTAAACGTCCATTACATTTAATGTAAATCTGACCTTGTTTTTTGAAACAGCATTGTTTTTATGATAAAAACGAATGGCGATTTCATTAAAAACCGGTGTTTGCCATTGAATATTTATGCATTTTTTTGCGATAGCAACTTCGCGTAATTTTTCAATAATAACGGTTCCTATACCATTTCCCCTGGTTTCATTTTTAAGATAAAGGCAATCCATATACATAAAATCGGCAGCGTCCCAGGTTGAAAAATCAAACGTAAAAGATACAAAACCGTTCAAACAGCCGTCCTGTTCAACCACCCAGCAGTTTAGTTTTGCGGGTTCGTTAAACAAAGCTTTTTCAAGTTTTTCTTTTTTATTTAAGGGATCAAAAGCCGCTTGCTCATAATCGGCATGCTCATGCATCAGGATCAATAAGCTATCAAGATCGTTCTTATTAACAGGCCTTATTATATAATTTGCGCTCACTTTAAAAGCTCCTCTTTTAAATTATCAATAAATTCAATAATGTGCTTTTTGCCGGTATCTTCATGACGGATAGCGGCATAATGCGTACGAATAAGCCCCTTTGCCCCAATTGGCAATAAAGTTAGTTCAGCCGAAGCAGTAAAGGGTTTAAGCGCCCATTTTGGCATAGCCATAATCCCCATACCTGCCTTAACCATTTCAAGCGCTACCTCTGTAAGAGGTATTGCCATTATATTTCCAGGTTCTTTTTGGTGGATCTTTAAAAAGTGCTGGTAAACGGTAACTGTATCTAATGGGTACGAATGTATGATAAGTGTTTGGCCTGCTATGTCATCTGCATTTAAATATTTCTTATTTGCCAAAGGGTGGCCTGCTGGCAAAACAGCCATCACTTCATCTTTAAACAGTTCAATATATTTAATGCTTTTATCAGGCCATGGGTCTGAAGTAATACCCAGGTCCAATTCATTGTCGAGCAATTTTTGCAAAGGTTTATGGGTAGCTTCCATTACAATTTTTATATCCAGCCGGGGATACAGCAATTTCATTTTTACCATAAAAGCCGGCAACCAATGATAGCTGGTATAACATTCTGTGCTGATGCGGATGGCGCCTGCATGGCCGATCCTCAGGTCGCTGATCTTTTCATTAGCCAGGTCAATCTCCGCCAGCACTTTGGTAGCGGTGTCGTACAGTATTTTACCTTCCTCAGTAAGGATCCATTGATTTTTCGTGCGGTAAAATAACTTAACACCTAACCGCTCTTCGATATCACGAAGCTGGTGACTAACCGCCGATTGAGTAAGAAATAACTTGTCTAACGACCTTGTGATCCCTTTCTCATCAGCAATGGTTTTAATCATCCGTAAGTGCCGTATTTCCATCAGGTAAAAATAGCTTGTTCCTTCTAATTAAAACAATGCATTTTATTCATGTGCAGATACAACACATCTCATATAAAATTAAGCCTGGCTGACACTACTTTTGGACGGACCAAAAAATATTAAAACATGAAAACAGCAATTGAACATTACCAAAACAAATTATCTTTTGAAATGGACCCGTCTGACCTGTTTGGTGCGCTTGAAGCAGGCGAGCAGGTAATTATTATTGATACGCGCAAAGCTTTTGGCTATGAGCGCGAACATATCCCCGGAGCTATAAACCTCCCTCACCGCGAAATGAACGGGCAAACTACAGCAGGCTTCGATAAAAATCTTATCTATGTAACTTACTGTGACGGCATTGGCTGTAATGCCTCTACCCGTGGGGCGCTTAATATGGCTAAGCTCGGTTTTAACGTGCGCGAGCTGATAGGAGGCATTGAGTGGTGGAAGTTTGATGGTTACGCAACCGAGGGACAAGAACAAAAAGCCGGGCTTCAAATTCAGTGTACCTGCTAATCATAATTAATAACGAACTACTTTAATTTTTAACCCGGATCAGTTCTTTAAACTATGAGAGGCGATAATTACAGATATATTCTACTGTAATTACCGCCTCCCAAAAATTGAATATAAGAATGACCCGTAAACAATTTTACAACTCCATCAACCTGTTAATCAATTCATCCGCACATCCAAAATCCGCACATCCGCACATCACTCAACAACCCTCACTTTCAAAAAGCTTGGATTAGCTTTTGAAGTATAAACCCTGTGTGTTGCTTTCTTAAATGCAGTACTGTCACATTTCATTATGTCAACAAAAGTTTGCGGGTTCCTGTCTATAAGCGGGAACCAGGTACTTTGTACCTGTACCATTATTTTGTGACCTTTTTTAAAGGTATGCAATACATCCTGCAGTTCCCAATTTACCGGGGTAACTTTGCCGGGTGTAAACGGCTCCGGCTTTTCAATTGAGTTGCGGTATTTACCGCGCATGGGTTCGCTGCGTACCATTTGCTCGTAGCCTGCCATCTTTACATCCTTGCCGGTAAATTTTGTGTTAGCAGCAGTATCAGGATATACGTCCAATACCTTTACCACAAAATCAGCATCGGTGCCTGTGGTTGACACTTTCAGGTTTGCCCAGATGTTGCCAGCTATGGTTACATCGCTGTTAAGTACATCCGTTGTATAGCTTAAAACATCCTTACGGTCAGCTAAAAACCGTTGATCCGCCGTCATATATTCACGATCCATGTCCATGCTTTTATGGTTCAGGAAAGGCACCGGGTTGTTTGGATCAGATACGTATTCGTCATAGCTATCTTTTCCCGCAGCCGGCGCGCTGAATGACAACTTACCGCCAGGCAATAAGTACAATTGTTTTTCCTGTGCTTCTTTTGGCGGCCAGGTTTTGTATGTTTTCCATTTATTTACACCGGTTTCAAATGTATTAATCGGGGCAATGCTCAGATCTGTACCCTTAAGGTAATGACTAAAAAATTTAAACTCAATATCATTCCTGTAATATGGGCCGGTAGGTCCGCCAAAGTCAACATCGCCTAAATGGTCGCCATCTCCGCGAGCCCAGCCGCCATGCACCCATGGACCCATTGTAAAATATATCGGCGTTTTAGGGTTCTGTTTTACCAGTGTTTTGTAGGTATTTATAGCGCCATACAAATCCTCGGCATCATACCATCCACCTGTAACCAATACGGCGGTTTTTATATCATGTAAATGATACAGAACATTCCGGTCTTTCCAGTGCTGATCATAGTTAGGGTGATCCATCATTTCATTCCACAGGCGGATAGTATCTTTATAATACTTGTCGTTGGTGTTTTTCATCGGCCCCATCTTCATAAAAAAGTCGTAGCCGTCTTCAGTGCCTGGGTTAAACCTACCGCCCCTGCGCTGGGTTGGTTTATCGTCCTGCCTGTTGGTAAAGCCCGGGTAAAAGCCAAAGTTTGCTACCAAAAAGAAAGCGCCATTATGCCAGCCGTCATCGCGCCACAGATCAGCAATAGGAGCTTGAGGCGAAGCTGCCACCAACGCTGGGTGACGGCTCAGCAATGCCGTTGTGGTATAAAAGCCGGGATACGAGATGCCCCAAACGCCCACTTTTCCATTATTATTCTTTACATTTTTTAGCAGCCAGTCGATGGTGTCATAAGTATCAGAGCCTTCGTCTACCACGGTCTTATCAGAGTGATCTTCTTTTTCAGGCGTCATCTCTTCATAAATACCCTCACTCATCCAGCGGCCACGAACATCCTGGTAAACAAAAATATAACCGTCATGCAAAAACGCGGGCGACGGACCAAGGCTGCCTTTATACTTATCCGCACCATATGGAGCCACGCTGTAGCAGGTGCGATCCATCATAAAAGGGTATTTCTTTGTTGAGTCCTTTGGCACATAAACCGAGGTAAACAGTTTCTTACCGTCCCTCATCGGGATCTGGTACTCAAACTTGGTATAGTTTTCCTTTACATAAGCAGCATCCGGGTTATTGCCACCCGGCTGTGCGCAAGAGACTAAAGCTAAAAGCGTAAAGCAGAAAGCGGAGAGTATAAATTTCTTCATTCGTCAGTTATTACTCTCTAAAAGTACATAATAAAATAAAAAAGATAGCTAAAATGAATTCTCTTTATAAGATCGTTACCTGGGATTGGATGTGCGGATAGTTCTGAACCCAGATTCATGAGATTAAAGGATGAGAGGATTTCGCTGGCATCCATTCTTAAATCAAGCCAATAATGGTTCAGACAAAATTGACAATATTCTCCATTCTTTTTGTGGGGAGTAGGATAGGTGATACGATCTTAGCGAGTAACTTGCCTGACCGAAATTACTTTTTAAATTTCTTTCGGGGATTTCTGCTGGTGTGAAATACAGCATATACAACCACATCGCTTTTTAGAATTTCAAAAACAACAACGTAAGGAAAGGTGGTTAAAAGAACCTGCCGAAAGTCTTTCCTGATCCTGGCATAAGCAAGCGGCAATTTTTCTGCTCTGGTAAAACAACCATCTAATTCTTGTAAAAACAGATCGCCTAATCCTTCCTGCTGTTCCTCGTACCAATCATAGGCTTCTTTCGCCATTTCAATAGCACGCGGTTTAATTATTAAGTTGTACATTAAAAACTACGCTGTCCCTTAATAATCTGATTTGCCTCTTGTCGTGTGTATGATTTTGTTTTACCGGACAGGTGCATTTCACGCTCTATATCTAATATGTTCAGCTGCTCATTGGTCAATTCAAACGTGTCTGCTTTATTCATATCTTCCTCAACAAGCGTATAAATAGCTTTTACCTTACTATCATCGGCATCTGCGAGGTAGGTCATCAATTTTTGACGGATAGCTGTTGTAGTCATAACACAATGTTTATATACAAATTTAATATTTAATTCTCTAAATTTTGCAAGCCTGTTTCGGGGCAAGATATTTCTTGAACCATGATTCTTTGGATTTAAAGATTGCCATGATTCGCCGCTATACATCTTTTAATCCTTTAATCAAGCCAATCATGGTTCAAAAAAGCAAAAAAAATCCCCGGCCAAACAGCCAGGGATCTCTTAAATATCAATTAAGCGGGGTGAATTATTTTTGCTGAATACCTTCGGCTAAAATAACAACCTTATTGTTTGATGCTTCAACAACGCCGCCTTTTATAAACAATGTTTCTTCTTTGCCTGCATTGCCACCACGGATAGTTACCTTACCATCTTCTAAGGTAGAGATGATAGGTGCGTGGTGGTTCAGGATCTCAAAAAATCCCAAAGTACCAGGAAGGGTTACCGAGGTAGCCTCGCCTTCGTAAACTGTTTTATCGGGAGTAAGAATTTCTAATGTCATGTTTTTGATGTGCAAATGTGCGTATGTGCAAATGTGCGGATTATGTTAATGTTTGAATTTGCAAACATGCAGATCGCTGTTAATTCGCACAT
>JAQBOS010000025.1 GCA_028287925.1 Mucilaginibacter sp.
GAGTCGGAGGGCGGCTACCCGCGGTTTGCCAGCTTTTTCGCTAACCCGCTTGAACATGCCTCCGCTACATTGCTGGCCCTCTCGGTAATGATTGCCTTATTCACCCGCGACAATAACAAATTTAAGCCTACAGGCATAGGCTGGCTTGGTTTTGCAGCATCGTTACTGTCAATTACTTTTGCTTTATCACGGGCTCCTTTTGTAAGCTATTTTATTATCATTTATGTATATGCGCTTATCACCAAAAAGAAATACATTACGTATACGGTACACATAGTTTTTGGACTTGCTGCGCTATATCTCATTTATTTATTTACTAAGTTTGGAGATAAGAACAGTGGCATTACCGAAGTTGTGATGAATACAATCGACTTTAGTAACCCATCAAGCGTTGGCCACCTTTTGGAATGGGCCGAAGGGCTCCTTTCTATGATCGAAAAGCCTTTCGGACTTGGTTTGGGCACATCGGGCAGGGTTGCAGGCAGCCTGGGTGAAAATGTGGGGGGCGAAAACCAATACATTATAATTGGTGTACAGGCTGGTATTATTGCTTTATTTTTATACCTGTCGGTTTATATCATGCTGATAAAAACAAGCTTAAAATGGCTTCCTAAATTGCGGGGAAAAGAAAGACAAGTGTGCATGGCCGTTTTGCTTTTGAAAATTGGATTTTTTATTCCATTATTAACATCCGAGGTGGAGTCATCGTCCTATATATCCTATGTGAACTGGTTTTTATCCGGTTTGCTTATTAGTATTATCATGCAATTTAAAACAGCTCAAATACAGCCGGCCAATGATCATTGAGAAGCTAATAAAAACATTAAAAAACGATCCCGATTATAAATGGGAAAGCCTCCACTCTACCCGTGATCTGGCCAGTATCAGCTGGGTTAGAGCAATGCAGCTCATCAGGGGCTTATTTTTAAAGCCATTTTTAAAAAGATCATCGGGTTTATTATTTGTTGGCCGCCGGGTTAAGGTAAGGCACGCATACAAAATAATAGCAGGCAAAAACCTGATCCTTGAAGATAATGTAAGCATCAATGCCCTTTCCGAAAACGGCATAACCCTGGGCGACCATGTTTCTATTGCGCGCGATTCCATCTTATTTTGCACAGGCGTTATTGCATACCGCGGAAAAGGAATTACAATAGGCAATAGAACGGGCATCAGCGCCAGAGCTTATTTTGCCGGGCAGGGCGGTATAACAATAGGCGATGATGTAATTATGGGGCCAAACGTTCAGATCTTTTCTGAAAATCACGAATTCTCGAATCCTAATTTAACCATAAAAGAGCAGGGCGTTACTAAACAGGCTGTAGTTATAGGCAACAACTGCTGGTTAGGTGGTGGTACTACCATATTAGCGGGTGTTATTATTGGCGATGGGTGTGTTGTTGCGGCAGGCAGTGTTGTTACCAAATCATTTCCTTCAAATTCAGTAATTGCTGGGATCCCAGCCAAATTGGTTAAAAACAGGGAAGACGTATAAAATGCCAAAACCATTAACCATAGCAGTAGATGTGCGCGATTTGCGGGTAGCTAAAACCGGCACCCGGACTTACCTGGAAGAGCTATGCAAGGAATTCAAAAAAATGGAGAACAGGGAGCTCCGTTTTCATTTTTTTGATACCCCCTTTCCTGTTTATACAGGCAGTAATAAACTATTAAAGTATATTGAACACGCAAGGTACCAGCTATGGAAACAGCTAATTTTACCACTAAAAGCTTTTTTTAAAAATTGTGATATTGTTTTTTGTACCGATAACTGCGTACCCTTACTGCATCTAGGCTATAAAACAATCCCGGTTTTTCATGATGCGTTTTGTTTTGAGTCGCCCGAAGCTTATGGCAAACTATGGCTGTGGCTTTATATGAAAACCGCGGTTCCGGCAGCAAAAAGATCGCCATTTATTATTACACCTACTGCCTGGTCAAAAAAGCAGATCAATTATTTTACGCAGATTCATGACAATAAATTAATGGTGATTTATGAAGGCCCCAAAGAATTAAAGCATACCGGGGATAACAACAATGCCGAACAGTTGCTAAGCTCATTTTCATTAAGCGAGGGTAATTATATTTTGCATGTGGGATCAATGTTTAAAAGGAAAAACATACCTGCTTTAATTCAAGCCTTTAGTAAGGTAAAAAGTTTGGGCTATTCACAATTAAAATTAGTATTGGCAGGACCAACCCCGGCAAACCAGTTTGACAGCGATTTTAAAGTGATATTAGATGCTATTGAAGCCTATAAGCTTACGGATGAAGTAGTACTGACAGGTTATTTATCAGACCAGCAATTAGGTGAGCTTTATCAAAATGCGTTAATGTATGTTTTCCCATCGATAAATGAAGGGTTTGGGATTCCTATATTGGAGGCATTTAAAAACGATCTGCCTGTATTGGTTGCCAATAATACCTGCCTGCCCGAAGTTGGCGGAAGTGCAGTTTTACAATTCGATCCGTTTAATTCGGATGATATTGCTAAAAAGATAAAGACTGTATTGGACGATGCTGATCTGCGGAAAGACATGATAAGCAAGGGACGAGAACGCTTAAAACTTTTTTCGTGGGAGAGTACAGCTATTAAGCTGATCGGGGTGTTTAAAAAGGCCGTTTAGCTGTTTGCAAAAACCTTTACATGCTCGTCAGCAACCATTTCCCAATTAAAAACACTTAATGCCCTAACCTGTGCTTTTTGAGCCAGGGCCAACATTTCGGGATAATTATTTTCACAAAAATTGATCTCTTCTGTTAGCGATTCAATGTTGCCTTTTTTAAACTTGCGTGCCGTATCTAAAACAGCATATTGATTTTCTTCGATATCGCTAACAATCATCGGCACATTCAGGCCCATTACCGTTAACACAACCGGCGACAAGCCTTCAACATCGGAGGGCTGAATGTAACAGTAAGCGTTTGACATAAGTGTGTTTACATCATCGCCATAAACATAGCCGGGAAACACAATACTATCGCTGGCCATATCAAACAGTTGCTTTTCATAAGGTGAGGGATTAGGTGAGCCTCCTATCAGCACCAGCTTTTTATCGGAGATAGACTTCTTAAATCCGGGTATTAAATAATGCAGGCCTTTATCAGGAATAAATCGCCCCACAAATAAATAGTATTCTCCTTTTTTAAGATCGTGTTCCTGCAAGATTTCAGTACTGCCGGTTCCCGCTTCAACTTCGCTCCCAAAAGGTATAAACTTAAATTGTTTATTAAATTTTTCTTCAAAAAGCTTTTTAGCTATTACATTATCAAATATTACTTCATTTGGTATATGAGCGGTAATAAATGCGGATATTTTTAAATATAGTTTACCGTACCATGGCCATTTATCTCTTTTCCAATCTACCCCATCCTGGCTTATAAATACTTTTTTACCAAACATCCGCAGTGGCAATGCCCAAATGCTGTTACCGCCATTTTGTATATGTACAATATCGGCTGTGTTATTAAAAATAATATCCCGGGTACATTTAAAAGAGTGCAAAAGAGTATCAAACCCTTTTTTTGAGGTTGTTTTAAAGGTTTTTATCTGTACACCTTTATACTCGTTGATATCAACAAACACGTCAGGATACCTTCTGTTGTAAGCAACAACAGTATGCCCCCTCTTAACAAGCCGCGGAAATAGTTCAAGAGCAAATTTATCAGCTCCGGCAGCGCCTTTTGAGGGAGGAACCGAGCGGAAGCCAAAAGCAGCAATACGCATTCTTATAAGTAATATTTATAAAGTAATTATATCTTCTTTTACAGAATAAATATTCTTCTCTTTTAAATAATCTGTGTAATAGTCTGTAATATATTCTTTTAACGCAATTTTCCAATCGCGCATAATATTCAAATTCCTTAATTCCAGCTTTTTGTTTATCAAACGTTCTGAAGGCGGTCTTGGTGCAAAATAAGTATCTTTAAAATAAGTTGATGAAACCTCATGAAAAGTAACTTCATTATCCAGGTCAAGTATTTTCACCAGTTCTTCAGCTACTTCGCGCCTGCTGGTTTCGCCATTACAAACCAGGTTATACAAACCCCAGTATTCCTTTTCAATAAGTAATTTTACATTTTTCGCAAAATCAACGGTAAAAGTTGGCGTTCCGTCTTTATCATTTACAATAAACAGGTCGCGTTTTCCGCTGGCTAATTGCTTAATTATCTTACTGATAAATTTTTTGTCCTTATCAGGCCCGCCACCCATCATCCAGCCGGCACGGCAAATTATATATCTTTTTGCATTTTCGCGTACATAGCGCTCGCCCATATATTTTGATCGTGCGTAATGCCCAAGCGGGTTTGGTTCATCCCAATCATCATAAAAATCCTTTGTTCCGTCAAATATACCTGCGGTACTAATATACAACATGGGTATGTCTAAATTATTGGCAATGAAGACAGCATTTTCAACAGCGGTAGTGTTGGTTAGATAGGTATCGTCCAAATTAAGCTCGCAAAACTCAAGATCAGTATATGCGCCTAAATGAAACAGGTAATCGGGTTTAAAAGCTTCAACTTCTTTTTTATATTTTTCGAAATCACGAAAATCTAAAAAGCTAAGCCATTTTTCATTTACATCCTTGTCTGTGCACTTAACTTCGTAATCATTCTTAAATATGCGATAAAAAGCTTCCCCAAGCATTCCACCTGCACCAGCAATGTAAATCTTTTTCTTCATATAAATGTTAAAACCATAAAGGCGAATCTGGTAGTTGATTCAATAGTGACAGGATTTCATATAGATAGTAATCACTTGCCAAAATTAACTTTTTTTGCTTTACTAACCAGAATAATTTTTTAAAACTCTTAATAATTTGATAATATAATTCAAATAGTTTGATTTTTAGTACAGGTATATAACGTTTTAACAACCACAACACCAATTCAAACATTGATTGTTAGGGCTGCAATTATTATAACTTCAGCTAAACACAATAATTAAAGTTTATAAATTACGTGAAAGATACATCATACCGCTACAACATGAGTGCATTTTAATTCAGAAAAATTAAAAAGAATTAAAGTTTCAAGATAAAACATCGGTTTATAGCTTGAAGAACACGATCGGGGCTTAATGTAAATTTATCCGCCAAATTATTAAATTTTTATTTTTTATCACACTATTATGATTTAATACAGTCATCTTTGAATTTTGTTTTGCTTTTTTTTAAAAAAATAATAATTATTGCCTTTTATCCTGAAATCAAATAACTATCTGAAATGAATATTCTTGTTGTAAACTGGTCATGGTATCCAAGTGGCGGAGATTGGACATACGTTGAAAACGTGGTAAACATTTATCAGCAAAAGGGCCATCATGTTATCCCGTTTTCTATGAAAGATGACAGGAATTTCCCTTCTTCCTATTCTGATTACTTTATAGAAAACATTGATTATAAAAAGGTTAATAAGCGCAGCCTGTCTACCGGTGTAAAAGTGGTAATGAAAAGCATTTACTCATTTGAAGCACAGGAAAACCTGGAAAGGCTTTTAAATGATGTTAAAATAGATTTTGCTCATATTAATGTTATTCACCATTACATAACCCCAACCATTTTAAAGATCTTAAAAAAGAAAAATATCCCCATAATCTGGACATTGCATGAATATACCCCTATTTGTCCAGATAGCATATTTGTTAGCCATGGTCAAATTTGTGAACGATGTTTTGGCGGGAAATTTTATAATTGCATTACGCATTCCTGTAAAAAAGGATCATACCTGGCAAGCACGGTGGCTGCTTTGGAAAACTATGTTCATAAATACCTTAACTATTATGCTTATGTAGATTATTATGTGTGCCCTTCTGTTTTCCAATACGAAAAATACAAACAATT
>JAQBOS010000656.1 GCA_028287925.1 Mucilaginibacter sp.
CCAAGTACAGGTCCCTCATCGATACTCGCGAGGAGTCGTTAGGGGGCGAACAAAGATGAGAGCGTATTCGAGTAGGCGCAAAGCCTTCCCCCACGTGGCTCCCAAATAAAAGCTCTCGGGACAAGCGGGTGATCTGGAGGTACTCAGGCGCGGTTTTTGAAGTGGCCTTTCATTCCCGGGGGATGGGGAGCCCGAGGCAGAGATATACTGCGTCCGAGAAGGCCGAGATCATCCAACTGTCGGGCAATCGCATCTGCCGGTCACACGCACCTTGGCCACGCTCGGCATCCCGCGCGCCACGTTTTATCGATGGTACTATCGATATCGTGACGGCGGCCCTGAGCGCTGGTTGACCACCGCTCCCCCACCGGACCGCGTGTGGGATCGGATTCCCGACGACCCTCCATCTTCCCATCTAATTGATTTTATTGTCTCTTTATGAAGTAACCTCTCCTCTACGCACATTCCAGCGCACAATGAAAACCAGCTCGGATGTGAACCTTCCCGAAAAGCTCTGCGACGAATTGTCATGCAGGCAACATCGGAGGGTGTCATGACCCATTCTCGAATGGCTTCCCCCCGAAAGTGAAGCGCGTCCCCTCCCCGAATGGCGATGCTATTCGGATCGGCACGCCCGGCGCCGCCGGCTTCTGAGCGGCTTCGGGCTCTGTAAAAACCAGCCGGGGGCCAGGCCGGCGGGTTGTCACATAGGCCACTTTGGCGCGAGCCGCGAGACGCCGCGGCGGCGCTGGATCACATGGGGCAGCGCGATCGCCGCTCTACTCTGGTTGATCGCTTCAGGGGGTTTTTCCTGGTATGCGGCCAATTTCGGCAATTTTAATGCCACCTACGGTTCGCTGGGTGCCGTCATTGGCTTCATGACGTGGCTCTGGATTTCCGCAATCATCATCCTGCTCGGAGCCGAGATCGAGGTGGAGATGGAGCACCAGACGGCCTGGGACACCGCGACGGGATCACGTCGGCGCACCGGGAGGATGACATGATCAACCTGCTCAAGCTTCCGACCTGGGCCGACAAGCAACACATTTATGCCGTAGTCGAGACCCCTCGCGGCAGCACATGCAAGCTGGACTTCGATTCCGAATTGCAAGCCTTCACGCTCGCGAAGCCCTTGATGGCTGGTCTCGCCTATCCCTACGACTGGGGCTTCGTCCCTTCGACCAAAGCGGAGGACGGCGATCCACTGGACGTGCTGGTGATCCACGACGCCCAGACCTATCCAGGCGTCGTCCTTCGATGCAGACCGGTGGGATCCTGGAAGTCGAGCAGAAAAAGAAGGGCAAGAAGAAGGAGCGAAACGATCGAATCTGCGCGATGGGTGTCGCGTACCCTGATCCTTTGCCCGGCGCAGAGCGCCCTGCAATTTCTTCCTTTCCGTCTCCCATCGCTGGTACTCGCTTTGCGATCTCTTTTCGAGGGACGTACGCTCAGCGTCGATGGTCGCCGTCCTAGTGTCATGCTCTCGTTCGGCTTTTTCCAAGGCTGCTTGCGCGTCCTCGATGGCCGCTCGGCGGCGTTCGCGTTCTTTCTCCTGGGCGGCCTCTTCCCTATGGCGCTCGCGTTCACGCCGCCTTTCTTCCTTGTCGAATGCGAGCGCGGGCTTCCGCGCTGCCTTGCCATCTATTGTTCCGGCAGATTGTTTCTTCGGCTTCGGACGAGGCTTGCGCGGTTTGCGGTCGACTTCGACATCGGACAAGTTTGTAGGCAGGTCGGCATGTTCCCTGAAGGGGCCGTCTGATCCGACAGGCCTTCTTAAGGTGACGCCGGGTTTCGATATCGTCGCAGCGACGACCTCGGGGTCGGTGCTTTCCTTCGCTATACCTTGGTGAAAAAGATTGCTCTTCGCGCCCCAGGCCTCCAAGGCCGCCTTCATCGAAGGCGCCGCTATCGAAGCCCAATGAGGCTTGGAAGACCTTGAGCTTTCTCGCCATCGCCGCCCACTCTACCAGACTAGAGAACCTCAATAGGGATATGGAGTTAAGCACTGAGGTGGAAAAGCGCCAAGTAGCAACTTAAACCATCGTATTGGGTTGAGTGCTGTGGATAAATTTTTTCTATTTCTTATCTTTTTCGGTATCGCGTTCCTGTTGGGCACGATCGGTATCGCTCTTCTCGCTATGTGAACTCACATGCGGAATTAGAGGCCGGCACGATGTGAAGTGCCAGAGACCGGCCGGATCGCTCACACTCATTCGTCAAGACCTCGGCGTCATGACCAGCGACAACGGTTGAGAAAACGCAAACCGCGAAGATAATTTTCGACCGCTCAGGTTCCGCACGGGTTGCGAGGATCGAAATGAAGCCGAAGCGATATCTCGTCTTCCAATATGAAGACTACTATCCGTCAGGTGGCTGGGGTGACCTGCAGGGGTCATTCGATACGCTAGAGGAAGCGCGCGCCTTCGCGCAGGAAAACCGCCACGACAACACCGACATTATTGACTTGGAAACTGGCGAAGACTTGGGCACCCTGGGTCTTGGGCAAGGATGACGCCCTCCCCGCCATCGCTAAAAACTGGTACGGATTTCGGCACCTTCAAAAAGAAAAGC
>JAQBOS010000658.1 GCA_028287925.1 Mucilaginibacter sp.
GGAAGGAGCGACGATGGCAAGTGCCCGTGAAGTGAGGAAGGAGCTGGCCGAGCCGGCGAGGCGGCTGCGGGAGGAGATCCCGGACGTGATCGACGCCTACGCGACGATGCACCGCGCGGTGATGATCGACGGGGCGCTGTCGGCCAAGATGAAGGAGTTGATCGCGCTCGCGATCGGCGCCACGAAGGAATGTGACGGGTGCATCGCGGCGCACGGTCTCGGTGCCGCTCGGCAGGAAGCGACGGCGGCGGAAGTGGCCGAGGCGATGGGCGTCGTGATCCTCATGAACGGGGGCCCAGGGACCGTCTGGGGCGCACGCGCGCTGGCCGCCTACCGCGAGCTCGCCGACCGCCACACGGTGGAGAGCTGACCGACTCGGTGCGCCGCGGTCGACGCCACGTTTGACGAACTGCCAGGACCCCGGCTCGCGCCACGCGCAACAGCGGATTTCGGTCGCGGTGGTCCCGGCTCGGTATGGTCGCCCGTGCTCGGGAAACCATTCGGAGGCAGCACGTAATGAGGCGTTCACTGAGGGTGGCGGCGGTGGCCGTCGGCATGGTCGCGGCCGGGGCGCCGAGCGCGGGGGCGACGTGGAAGCCGTTCGCCTCGGGCGGGATGAACATCTCCGACCAGGTCAGCCTGGCGCGCACCAGCGACGGCGTCCTGCACGTCGGCTGGTTCCACGCCGGCTACGACGTCTTCCAGACGCCGGTCAGCGCGGTTGGCGCCGTCGGCACCGCGGTGCCGATCGTCAGCGGCTGGGCCAGCGCCGGCAACCCCGTCCTCATCGCCCAGAACACCGGGCTGGCCGCGTTCTGGCCCGGCTCGCCGACGCTGGTCACCGGCAATCCGCAGGCCGGCATCGACATGGCCACGAGCGCTGACGGCGGCACGAGCTGGGTGGTCAGCCCGCAGGCGATCAGCTCCAGCGGCTTCGCCAGCTCGCCCGCCGCCGTGGCCGTGCGGGGCGCGTACCTGCAGGCCTTCTACGCCGGGAACGAGACCGTCATCCACGCCGGGCTGGACCCGGCGGTCCCCGCGGCCGGCGGCTATGGCGGCGGGACCAACCAGGCGCTGGCGGCCTCCGTCGCGGGCGCGGCGATGGTCGCCTGGTGCACCACCGGCGGCGTCTTCACGCAGCCCGTGACCCCGGCCACGGGAGCGCCCGCCGGCCCGGCCTCCAACATGCCGGCAACCGGATACTGCGACGCCGCGGCGCGCACGCAGCTGGTGGCGCGCGTGGGTGGCGGCTTCGTCATCGCCGCGCCCGATGCCACGCGCCGCAAGGTGCTCGTGTGGCCGGTCGGCTCCCGGTCGGCGGCGACGATCGCAGGCGGCAGCTCGTTCAAGCAGCAGGTCGCGATGACCGCCACCCCTGACGGCCGGCTGTGGGCGGGCTGGGAGGACTCCGACACCGGCAAGGCCGTCTTCCGGCGCTCCAACACGTCGGCGACGACGTGGGGCGCGGCCGTCGCGGTGACGCTCCCGCCCGGGCGCATCTTCCAGCTCAACCTCGACGGGCAGCGCGACCGCGTCGACGCGGTCATCCGCACCGAAAGCGACGCCGGCACCGTCGGCCTGGCGACCGACCAGATCCGCCCCGGACTCACGCTCGTGGCCACCGGCGGCAGGACGCAGTCCTTCCGCGTGCTCGACGCCGGCGACCCGATCGCCGGGGCGACGGTCAAGGTCGCGGGCCGCTCGCTGACGACCAACGGGAAGGGTCGCGCAACCGCCGGCCTCCGGCCCGGCCGTTACACGGCCACCGCGTCGAAGGCCGGCTACGTCGGCGCGAAGGCCCACGTGCGCGCGGGCTAGCAACGACGCCCGCCGGCCGCAGCGAGAACGCGTGTCACCCCATCCGGTGCGGCGCCCGGCTCGGTCGACACATCTGACCGGGACCGCCTGATGTTCAGGAGCCTTCTACGTCGGGCCCTCGCCGAAGGGCTCGAGTCCCGGATCGTCCGAGACGGCGCCGACCGCGACGCGCAGCCATGAGTACATCCGCGGCAGGAGACGCTCGAGCGCGTCGAGCTCGACGGCGAGGCGGATCGCTTCGTCCGCAGCGTCGACGGCGCCGTCGTGGGCCGCCGCCTCGTCGACGCGCTCCAACGCGCGCTGGAGCTCGATGCGGTGGGCCGTGATGCGCTCGTCACAGCGCAGCGCGGTGGCGGCGTAGCGGTTGATGCGCCGGCGGTGGCCTTCGGCGACGGTCGCTGGGAGACCGGCGATGAGCCGGTCGATCTGGGCTGCGTTCATCGGAAGCGTCTGGCCTTCCGGTAGTCGCGGTTGAGCATCGCGATGAAGTCGATGCTGATCTCCTTGGGGCAGGCCGCCTCGCATTCCTGGTGATTGCTGCACGAGCCGAAATGCGCGTCCGCCGCCTCGACCATCGCCAGCGTGCGCCGCGGGCGCTCGGGCCGGCCCTGCGGGAGGAGGTTGAGGTGCGCGAGCTTGGCCGCGGTGAACAGCTGGCCGGCGCCGTTGGGGCACGCGGCGACGCAGGCGCCGCAACCGATGCAGGCGGCGGCGTCCATCGCCAGGTCGGCGTCGGCCTTGGGGATCGCGATCAGGTTCGCGTCGGGCGCGGAGCCGGTCGGCGCCGTGATGTAGCCGCCGGCCTGGATGATGTGGTCCAGCGGACTGCGGTCGACGACCAGGTCCTTGACGATCGGGAAGCCCGCCGAGCGGAACGGCTCGACGATGATCTCGTCGCCGTCGCCGAAGGTCCGCAGGTGCAGCTGGCAGGTCGTCGTGCCGCGCTGCGGCCCGTGGGCCTGGCCGTTGATCATCAGCCCGCAGGCGCCGCAGATCCCCTCGCGGCAGTCGCTCTCGAACGCGATCGGCTCGCTCCCCTCGGCGATCAGCCGCTCGTTGAGCACGTCGAGCAGCTCCGGGAACGACATCTCGTCGGTGGCACCGTCGACCTCGTAGGTCACGAAGTC
>JAQBOS010000130.1 GCA_028287925.1 Mucilaginibacter sp.
AACTTACGAAGTTTTGAAAACTTCGTAAGTTTTATCCCGGTCTTCAGCTTTCCGCTTTCAAAAGTCTTTTTTCAAAAAATAAGAATGGCAAAAAACTGTCAACGCCATTCATTACCCAAACAGGGCCGTTGTTACAGAATAAGATAATTTCTATCGGCTTGTTTTGTTTTTTTTCATATTCGGCCAAAACCTGCAGGCATGAGCCGCATGAAGTAACGGGCTGCAGAATTTCAAACTCATCGGTGCTTGCAGTTACCGCCATAGCTTCTATAGGGTCGTCAGCATGGTTTGCCCCCCAATAAAACAGCGCTACCCGTTCGGCGCATAAACCTGAGGGATAAGCAACATTTTCCTGGTTGCTGCCATAAATAATTTTACCGCTTTGCAACCGCAACGCAGTCCCCACCCTGAATTTTGAGTAAGGCGAGTGCGAGCCTTCCATTGCTTTAACCGCCTCAAGGCATAAAGCATGAGTGGATTTATCCAGTTCTGTTAAAGTATTGTACTCTTTAAAGGCTATTTCTATCTGGTGTTCAGTCATCTTTTAGATCCCCTGAAAAAATATGGGGGATACAAGGTAAGGAATAATTTTCAAATAATTGTCATTGCGAGGTACGAAGCAATCGCGAACTATGCAAGTTCTGCAATTTTCTATACGCTCTGTATAGCATGCGATTGCTTCGTACCTCGCAATGATAAGAGGAGTTTATGAAGCTACCGGCAATTCTATACTGTCCACTTCTTCAGCAATTAGCGGATTAATACTTTCATCATCTTTCTCAACCCTTAGGTTATTGATGATGTGCTGCTGGCGGGTAGGTGTATTTTTACCCATAAAGTATTCAAGCAGGGCTTTTATGTTGGCATCTTTCAAAATCACAGGGTCAAGGCGGATATCTTTGCCTATAAACAAGCCGAACTCATCAGGCGAGATCTCACCCAACCCTTTAAACCGGGTTATTTCGGGTTTTACACCCAGTTTGGCTATGGCATTCCGGCGCTCTTCATCACTGTAGCAATAAATGGTCTCCTTTTTATTACGGACGCGGAACAATGGCGTTTGCAAAATAAATACATGCCCTGCTTTTACAAGATCGGGAAAAAACTGCAGGAAGAAGGTCATCAGCAATAACCTGATGTGCATCCCGTCTACATCGGCATCGGTTGCTATTACAATATTGTTGTAACGCAGGTCATCCAAACCATCTTCAATATTCAGCGCATGCTGCAGGAGGTTAAATTCTTCATTTTCATAAACCACCTTTTTGGTTAGCCCAAAGCAGTTTAGCGGCTTGCCCTTTAAGCTAAAAACCGCCTGCGTCATCACATCGCGCGATTTGGTGATTGATCCGCTGGCAGAGTCACCTTCTGTTATAAACAACGTTGTTTCCTGCTTACGCTCATGGGGCTCATCAAAATGTGCCTTACAATCGCGCAGCTTGCGGTTATGCAGCGATGCTTTTTTGGCGCGTTCGTTTGCCAGCTTTTTAATACCTGCAATATCCTTACGCTCACGTTCAGATTGCATAATGCGTTTTAACAGTGCATCGGCTGCCGACGGGTTTTTATGCAGGTAGTTATCCAGCTGATTTTTAACAAAATCATTTATAAAGCCACGTACCGAAGGCCCGTCCGGACCAATATTTTGTGAGCCCAGCTTTGTTTTTGTTTGCGATTCAAATACCGGCTCCTGTACCTTAATGGCAACAGCCGCTACTATTGATGCACGCACATCCGAAGCATCGAACTCTTTTTTATAAAACTCGCGGATGGTTTTTACCACCGCCTCGCGAAATGCCGCCTGGTGGGTACCACCCTGCGTGGTATTTTGTCCGTTAACAAACGAGTAATACTCTTCGCCGTATTGCTGCCCGTGGGTCATGGCTATTTCAATATCCTCGCCTTTTAAATGGATAATAGGATAACGGATATTTTCAGCATCGGTATTTTTTGTTAACAGGTCATAAAGCCCCCGTTCCGAAAAATATTTCTGGTTGTTAAAGTTTATGGTAAGGCCTGAATTAAGGAACACATAATTCCAGATCATGCTATCAACAAATTCAGGGATAAAGCGGTAATGCCTGAAAATGGTATCATCCGGCAAAAAATTTATAGCTGTGCCATTTCGCTGGGTTGTTTCCTTTTCGGGCTCATCACGCACCAGCTCGCCTTTTGCAAACTCAGCCAGCTTGGTACGCCCGTCGCGATAGGACTGTACTATAAAAGAGTTAGATAATGCATTTACAGCTTTTGTACCCACACCGTTCAATCCTACGGATTTTTGGAAGGCCTTGCTATCATACTTACCACCTGTGTTTATTTTTGATACGCAATCAATAACCTTACCCAGCGGAATGCCCCGCCCGTAATCGCGCACAGATACCTTATGGTCGCTCATGCTGATCTCAATGGTTTTACCGGCACCCATAACAAACTCGTCAATAGAGTTATCAACTATCTCTTTCAGCAAAACATAAACACCATCGTCATAAGCCGATCCATCACCAAGCTTACCAATATACATCCCGGGCCGTAAGCGGATATGCTCTTTCCAATCCAGCGAACGGATACTATCATCACTATAAGTTACAGCTTCTGCCATTTAAATTCTATATAATTAAATTAAGGGAAAAGGAAGACCGTTTTTTTTAGCCAAACAGGTCTGTTTTGCAAAAATAATATTTACACACTGAACTTACCATTCAAATGTGCTAACTTATTAACAATTGCCTGGTTATTCAGGGCGTGTTAGCGCCTGTCCATTGATGAGAGCGTATGCGATACGCCCCTACAATTTATATTTTGGCACGGGCGTATCGCGTACGCCCATATCGCCAATCATCCTCCTTACGGCTGCTGCTTAAATTTAAGACAGTTACTTGCCCTATCCATGTTTTTAAAAAACTCAGGGTCTTTTTCATTGGTAAAACAAACCGCCATAATAATCCCGGTATGATTTTTTTGAAGGGTAATGAGCAGGGCGTATTTGTAACGTTTGGTTGCAGGCAGATCAGGCAGGGTTAAAAGATATGATTTCCCGGCATCAGCATTATACCTGGCTAATACCTCAGGCGGAATGATCTTCATAAAAGGCTTGGTATCGCCTGTAAATGCCGCAGCATGGGCCTCACCTAATGAAACATAGGTAGAATCAGGGTTTGCCAGTTCGGCATTAGGCGTATCCTTTGATTTTTCATAACTGGCCCAATTTTCTCTTTGTGATTTTACCTGCAGCCATATCTCAAAATCCTTGCCGGGAAGGGTCATGGCGTAATCAAACGAAAAAAAGTCGTTATCCGGGGCTTTTATTTCTTTAAATCCCCTTGGGAATGTAAATGCAACATTAGCCTCAGCAGCTAAATGAATAAACTCAGCAAGCTGAACGCTTACAGGACGCTTAGCAGCCGCAACGGGGGCCTTTGCACCAGCCGGGGGTTTTACCTGTGCAATTGTATGTTTCACCTGCGCAAAAACCGGCGCAATACAAAGCATAAGTATTCCGGCAACTAATATTTCCTTAATTTGCTTCAAAACAATTTCCATCACACGGGGCAAACAATAGTATTAAGTAACAATTAATCAGGGATAATAATAACAAAATTAAAATATAAATTTAAAAAATAAACATTTAACATATTATTAATATGTAAGCATTAAATCAAAACATAACCGGTTTGATTTAACGGTGGCAATCATTAGCCCGGTAACAGGCATGGAGCTATTTACCACACCAGGCAAGGTTACTATTTAAAACCGGAAATACATAGAACCCAATCAGCCTCTTTTTTACTATTTTAGCGCTTTTTAAAGCTTCTGCTAATTAATATGAACAGATCCATCCATAAATATTTTACACTTTTTTCACAAAGTTTGCTTCTTGCTTTTTTATTATTCACCACCTCCTGCAAGCCACACGTACCGGAACGGGTACAGTTTGAAGCAAAAAGAAAAGAAGATGCGATTAAGGCAAAGGCTCTGTTAAAAAGCATCCGGGGCATCCGTTATACCGAAGTAAAGCGAACGTTTGATAACGGACTGTCATTTAGTGCAGTTGGCTACCAGTTGGTGCCCGAATGGCGTATTTCGTTCCCTTCTACTGATTCGGTAAATATTTATAGCCCCAGGAAAAAAAGATTTTTGAATACCCCCGTAATATTTGATCATGATTCTGTTTACAACGTAGCGTGGGCATGGCTCAAATTAAAATACATTAAAAGGGATAGTATTCAGTTTATGGTGCTGCATGTACATGACAATGTAATACAGGAGGAAAAAACGCATGTTTACATGACGTTTTATACTAACGATTATATTAAGAATGTGCTTCACGCAGATACTGCAAACATGCTAAAACCCAGCAGCAAGGATACCGCTTACATTAAAGCTAAAATTTTAAAGGCACACAATATTATAGATAGCGCTTTTGCCGGCACCGAGCCTGCCGTTTTAAAAGCCAGGAGTCCGCTCATCAGCATTAAAAAAGAAGTAACCCCCGACGCCGATGTTAACGGCGGGATGGGATTTGACGACTATCTTTCGCCAACATATAATATCACCATCCACAAAGCCTATACCGATTTTTATTACTCTTACTCGGCGTATGTTGACGAAAAAGGGAATATTACCTTTCGCAAAACGCTGACATTTACTTACCCCGAGTTTAAAAAAGCCAACGATGATGCTATGAAAGGCATTACCGATGGATACCTTAAAGCTTACCTTGATATAACGCCTGGCAAAACACTTGGCATCCCCCATAACAGTATCGTAATTTTAAATGTAACAGGGGTTAAAAAGTAATGTTTTATCCTTGTAACATTCAAGCCGGTTTTTAATCAAAACACTGTATTTCAATTTTATCAATTATGCAAAACGGATCTAAATTAAAATTAAGGATATTAATGGTGGCTATAGGAATGTTTTTGGGCCACGTTTGTATGGATCTTTATAAAATTGGTGTGAAAGATGGAAAAGCAACAGCGCTCGCTGCTTTAAAGAAAAAATAATCACCTTTTAAAATACTGCTGTTCTTAAAAAAACTGCTTGCGGGATAAAGGAGCACCAATATCCCCCAAACAATTCTTAGTTCTATAAGGTAAACAAGTCAACCACTTTTGAGACTCCATTATAATCGCCTGCAAATACAATTTTGCCAGGAACACCCACAGTAGCCAGACCATCCCTGCCTTCTGATAAGTTATTGTTTATGCCTAAAAAGCAAAACACTTACAAAAACCATAAACACGGCAGTTCCACCATGGATAAGCATGTGTGGTACATCTCCGGGGCCATTTGTGGCAAGTACAATTAAACAATCGGTTGCGGGTATTATAATGGCAGATGTAAATACATAAGCAACGGCCCTGCGCATCCGCAGCCATAAAAGCGGTAAAAGCACCAGGCCTGAAAATATATCACGAATCCCTTTTATCCTGCCGTATGCATAGTCTGCCGTATTTGAAAATGGAATCCCGAAACCGGCTGCGCCTTCAGACGGGTTAACTATAAACCGGGCACCTACAAAAATAATCCCTGCCGCAATCAGCAATGTTAACCAAAAAGATACCGACCTGGTACCCCATTGTGTAATTTCATTTGTTGTTTTCATTTGTTTAATTATTTAATAAAACAAAATTCCGCAACAAATAATTCCTGTTCATTCACCTGGGTTAATTAATGCAAGCCTGCAATCCGTTTGCGGATACGGCTTAATGATTGTGGCTTAATACCTACAAACGATGCAATATAATATTGAGGGATCCGCTGAGATATATCTGAAAAGTTTGTGATAAACTTTTGATATCGAATATCAGGTGAGTCGGTATACAGGGAAACAACCTGGTTAATTACATTTACAAATACCTGTTCAATACCTAAACGGCCAAACCGCTCTCCATATTTAACTTCTTTATAAAACTGCTGCAGATCATCAAAGCTGATGATATCCATAACGGTATCTTCAAGCGCCTGGATGTTTACAAATGACGGGGTTTTAGGCAGAAAGCTCTGGTAATCGCAAACAAACTCTCCTTCTTTATTAAAGTAATTGGTTTTTTCGTCGCCATCCTGGTTTATATAATAGCGAACAAGCCCGGTTTCAATAAATGCCAGGTAACGACACACATTGCCGGCTTCCAGCAAGTGATCACCTTTGTTCAGTTTCTTTCTACGGAATAGCAGCCTTACAATTTTCTCATCCTCAATTGAAAGCGGGATATAGCTGCGGATTGAATTTAAAAGAAGTTCCATTGAGAGATAAATATTGCCCTCCATTAAAATACCTGGCTCACCCGCTTAGCCGGGTAATCAAGCTTTTCACTTTTACGCACGCCCCCCACCATAATGTGTACAATATTTATCTGGTCGTCAAACAGGTTGTGTAACAGACTTACATCAACATCAATTTTTTTTACTGCCGGGATCTTGTCCGATTCAAAATAAACATCCGTAGCCTCTTTGTTTATCTCGAAACCAACATAATTTAAATTCAATGGTGCGGCGCCTGTTTTAATTTGCAAATTACTGATGATGTACTTTTTCACAAGCGCATCCATCGCGGCATGCATCTCGGTTTTATTTAAATCTGTTTTTGTGTGATATTGTTTTACAAGCGCAGCTTCAAAATCATCCGTAAAAATGGTGCAGATCACTTCCAGTTTATTATCCTGGTTATTGTAGCTAATATTTGTTGTGCTTACATGGATAGGATGAAAAGCCTTAGCTGTGTGTTTTTCAGGAAGCCCTGTGCACAAAACTATGTAACAATATAATAGCGGTTGGTAAATAAATGCCCACATAGCGTACCCTGATTTTTATAGTTAAAAAAACGCTTTAAATTTAGTGCTTAATACGGTTAGTTCGCAATGTCCGACTTTGCTTTTTATTTTAAAATGGGCTGGCAGCATATTATCAGCGCCGATGCCCTTGATCATCAGTTGTTTATTTTAGCCCTTGCGTGCGTTTATGCTGTCCGCGATATAAAGCGGGTGCTGATACTGATAACCGCATTTACTATTGGGCATTCATTAACACTTGCGTTAAGTGTGTATGATGTGATCAGGTTTTCAAGCAAATGGGTTGAATTTTTAATCCCTTGCACTATATTTATTACCGCCTTAAACAATATTTTCCAGCTGGATAGCAAAGGTAAAAGTGCACGGATAAATTATTACCTTGCATTGTGTTTCGGCCTTATTCATGGGATGGGCTTTGCCAACGCTATCCGCATTATGCTGGCAAAGGATCAAAGTATTGGACTCGGCCTGTTTGGTTTTAATGTGGGATTAGAGGCGGGGCAGATCTTTGTTGTTGCTATTATATTAGTAATCGGCATATTGTTCTTAAACATTTTTAAAGTTAAAAGGCGCGACTGGATCTTTTTCCTTTCGGCAGGTGTATTTGCGTTATCTTTAAAAATGGCTTTGGAAAGAATTCCGTTTTGATTTCGGAATTCGGATGTTCGATTTCGGATTTATGAATGCGAAATTAAAAATAACAAAAGCGTGAAGCTAAAAGACCTTTCCCCTAAAGGTAAGGCTCAACGCAACCCCGGATGTTACGTAAACCCCAAAGTCTTTCGGACTTCCGGACTTTACCGACTTTCGGACTTAAAAATGAAACTGATCTTATAAATAATAATTAACTATTAACTGACAATGAAAAAAGTTTTTACCTCACTGTTTTTCACGCTCACTATTGCCGGGGTTGTTAAGGCGCAGGATCTTCAGAATAATCCTACCAGTAACCACGGCAATAAGTTTGAGCAATTGGGTACCATTTTAAACACACCCAATGAACAGCGTACCGCAAGCGGCGCGCCCGGAGCCAAATACTGGCAGCAACGTGCAGATTACGACATTAAATGCGACCTGGACGAAAAAAACCTGAAGCTTACAGGTTCAGAAACCATTACCTATTACAACAACTCGCCCGATCCGCTTGATTACATCTGGCTGCAACTGGATGAGAACCAGCACAACAATTTTGACAATGCCAATTACCAGCAAAGCTCGGTAATGCCGCGAGGTGCAGGTACACTGCAGCTTGACAGGGCAGGAAAATCAGATGCGGACAATGGTTATGGCGATAAGATAATGAGCATTACCGATGCATTAGGCAAAAGCATCCCCTACATCATCAATAAAACCATGTTACGGATGGATCTTCCTGTTTCGTTAAAAGCAGGGGCGAAAATGGTATTTACTGTAAAATGGAACTATAAGATTTCCGACAGGTTGAGCATTGGCGGTCGCGGTGGATATGAATACTTCCCGGCTGATGGCAACTACTTGTTTACCATGACGCAGTGGTATCCGCGCCTTTGTGTTTATAGCGATTTCCAGGGATGGCAAAACCACCAGTTTACCGGCAGAGGCGAATTTGCCTTAACCTTTGGTAACTTTAAAGTTCAGATGACGGTGCCGGCCGATCACGTAATTGGCGCTACCGGCGAATGTATTAACTATGCAGCCGTTTTATCTCCTGCTGAACTGGCAAGATATAACAAAGCAAAAGCATCATCAGAGCCGGTAGAAATTGTAACACTTGACGAGGCTAAAAAAAGAGAGGCAGCGCCAAGCACAGCCAAAAAAACATGGGTTTTCCAGGCTACCAACGTACGTGATTTTGCATGGGGATCATCCCGCAAATTTGTATGGGACGGAATGGGCCAAAAAGTTGAAGGCAAAACTGTAATGTGCATGAGCTATTATGGCAAAGAGGCTTACTCTTTATACCGTAAGTTTTCAACCAAGCTGGTTGCGCATACCGTAAAATCATACTCAAGCTTTACTTTCCCTTTCCCTTATCCTGTTGCGCAAAGTGTTGAGGCATCAAACGGTATGGAATACCCGATGATCTGCTTTAACTATGGCCGTACCGAAAAGGATGGCACTTATAGCGAAAGCACTAAAAATGGCATGATTGGTGTAATTATCCATGAGGTTGGTCACAACTTCTTCCCGATGATCGTTAACAGCGATGAGCGCCAGTGGACCTGGATGGATGAGGGCCTAAACTCATTTATGGAATACCTTGCCGAAGAGCTTTGGGACAATAAATATCCAAGCAAAAAAGGAGCTGCCTATACCATTGTTGATTACATGAAGCTGCCAAAGAATGAGCTGGAGCCGATAATGACCAACTCTGAAAACATTGTACGCTTTGGGCCAAATGCTTATACCAAACCGGCAACTGCGCTTAATATTTTGCGCGAAACCATTATGGGTCGCCAGTTATTTGATTATGCGTTTAAACAGTACGCCAGGCGCTGGGAATTTAAACACCCTACCCCAGCTGATTTCTTCCGCACCATGGGCGATGCCAGCGGCGAAAACCTGGATTGGTTTTGGAGAGGCTGGTTTTATGGAACCGATGCTGTTGATATTTCGCTCGACTCAGTTAAAGTTGCAAAGGCTGACCTGAACGGAAACGCGCCACAGTTTAACAGGAGAGTGACTAAAGTTGACGCCCCGGCTGTTAATGCGTTTGATGATATTTCAAAGATCCGTAACCGCGGGGATAAAAACATTAGTTTTTACGTAGATAAGGACACTTCAGTTCATGATTTTTATTACAAATATGATCGCGGACTTACTACTGTTGATACCACTAAATTTAACTATCTGACTAAGGATCTTGCAGCCAAGCAGGGTAACGCCGCTACTGCCGATGCGATGACCGATGAGGATAAAACCAAATATGCCGGCAAATATTTTTACCAGCTTGATTTTAGCAATAAAGGTGGCCTGGTAATGCCAATCATTGTTGAGTTTACCTATACAGATGGCACGAAACTAGTTGACCGCATTCCGGCACAGATCTGGCGGCTGAACGAAAAGCACGTATCAAAATTCTATGTGCAGGATAAGGAAGTAGCCTCCATTAAATTAGACCCAATGCGCGAAACAGCTGATATTGACGAAAGCAATAATTACTGGGGCAAATTGCCTGAACCATCAAAGTTTTCTATCTTTAAACAAAAAGTTAATGCAGCTGCTGCACGTGGCCAATCTGTGGGTGTAAACCCAATGCAGGTTTCGGGCAGCAAATAAGATAATTTCAAACCAGGCCTGTTTACAAGATCCGCTAATCGCTTTAATGTGGTTAGCGGATTTTTTTGTGTCTCTAAGAAAACTTACGAAGTTTTAAAACGGCATAGCCCTCAACGAGGCCATTAAAAATAAACGCTGCGAGTTAAACTTCGTAAGTTTAATACAGCAGATCTCCTCCTCTAAAAAATTAAGTTAACCGTTTGATTTTTAATAATTTAGTTTTATATTTCACAAAACTTAAACCATATGAAATATTACATTGTTACCAATC
>JAQBOS010000156.1 GCA_028287925.1 Mucilaginibacter sp.
CTAGCCTACAATGCTGACAAGAATGATTTAATAGGTAATCTTTATAATACGGTATCAACACCGCGGGGCGGACATTACCAGGTTATTTTGCCTGATGGTAGCCAGGTTTGGTTAAATGCAGCGTCATCAATCCGTTTCCCAACAGCTTTCACTGATAAAGAACGAAAAGTAGAAATCAGTGGTGAAGCTTATTTTGAGGTTGCAAAAAATAAAGCCTTACCATTTGTTGTAAAAGTTAATAGTTCAGAAGTAAGGGTTTTTGGTACTCATTTTAATGTTATGGCTTACACTGACGAGGCCGCTATTAAAACAACTTTATTAGAAGGTTCTGTACAATTTAGTAATGGTTCGGCAAGTTGCATGCTTAAACCCGGCGAACAGTCGGAATTAACTAAGAGTGGACAGGTTAAAGTTATTTCAGGCGTAGATGTTGATAATGCTATTGCATGGAAAAATAATATGTTTGATTTTGAAAATACTGATATAGAATCCGTTATGCGTCAATTATCCAGGTGGTATGATGTTGATGTGGTCTACAATAAAAAGGTTAATGATCGTTTTTTTGCAGAAATTCCATCCTCATCTAAGCTGTCTGAGGTGTTAAAGGCGCTTGAACTAACCGGGAAAGTGAATTTTGATATCCAGGGCAGAAAAATTATTATAAACCCTTAAATAAAAACAAACCAATTAACAATTTATAAACCTAAAAACCCCATTAGATGATAAAAGATATATAAACCCACATTTGCTGATTTATAATCAGCCCCTTTTCAATATTAATTAGTCTGAAAAATTAAACCGGAAGTGTTGGTACCACCCCCGGTTGCTGTTCAGGCCATCCAATATTGACGTGTTGCGCACTCTTTATTCTTAAACCCAAACAAAACAAATTTATGGAATTAATTTCGAAATGTAACCTCCTGCTTTTTGGCCGGGGTAACCTTCTCAAAAAACTTCTGATAATGAAGCTAACTTTAATCATACTTTTAAGTTTAACACTAAGCAGTTTCGCGAATGTGCTTGCTCAAAAAGTTAATTTAAATGAAAACAATGCTTCCCTTAAGGTTATATTTAAAAAAATCAGGAAGCAAACCAATTACACATTTGTATTTACTGAAAGCCAAATAAATAAAGCTGATAAGATAAGTATACATATAGAAAACGCTTCAATTGAAGATGCACTTAAAGCCTGTTTTGAAAAGCTGCCGTTGAGTTTTACTATTTACAATAAAATAATTATTGTAAAAGACAGAGAAGAAACTCCAAAAATATCAAATGATGAAAAACAGGCTCCAATAATTATTAATGGAAAGATAATTGATGATAAAGGCCTTCCCCTACCCGGGGCTAGTATTACAGAAAAAGGAACAGCAAATGGCACTACGAGCAAAGATGATGGCTCCTTTACCATCAAAGCTACAAGTGAAAACCCTGTTCTGGTAGTTACCTTTCTTGGCTTTGAAAAAAAGGAAGTACCAGTAAATGGTCAAACCAACATTGTGATTGCTTTAACCCCATTGGATTCAAAACTAAGTGAAGTGGTGGTAGTTGGCTATGGCGCCCAGAAAAAGGTTAACCTTACAGGATCAGTTTCGACCATTTCCGGGGATGACATGATCAAGCGGCCGACGGTAAACACGACAACAATGCTGGAAGGCCTGGCTCCGGGTGTAGCGATCGTGCAAGGCAGTGGCGAGCCGGGAAATGAAAATGCTTCAGTTACCATCCGGGGTGTAGGTACCTTCAGCGGCGCCGGCACCCAACCACTGGTATTGATCGATGATGTCCCTGGTAATTTGAACGATGTCAACCCCGTTGATATTGAAAGTGTCTCTGTATTGAAGGATGCTTCTTCTGCGGCCATCTATGGTTCAAGGGCGGCCAATGGGGTAGTTTTGGTAACGACAAAGAAAGGTAAAGCTGGCAAGCTCAAAGTTGAATATGACGGCAATTTGGGTTTCTATAACTACACTAAAATGTTTAAGGTGGTTACTAATTCTGTTCAGTACATGAATATGTACAATACGGCCCGGATCAATTCAGGGCTTACCGACACCACACAATTATATACCCCGGCTGAAATTAACGCTTACGCGACGCATCCGAATGACCCGATGTATCCAAATACAAATTGGTTACCCTACCTTTTCAGGACTGCGCCAACACAAACCCATAACCTCACCTTCAGCGGCGGTAACGATAAAACGACCTATAATATCAATTTCGGCTATGTAGACGAAAACGGCATCATGCGCGGGTTTGATTACAAAAAATACAACGTTCGTACAAATCTGCAATCCAAGGTCAATGACCATATTACATTCGGTACCAATATCCTGTTAAAATCAGGGATAACGGATGCTACATCTAATGGATCCGAAGATATGTTCTTGTCGACATTATCACAAGCTCCCACTTACGGACCTTACACAGCGGACGGCAGCGGTAAATTCACATTTAAAACATATCCGTTTGAATATAATAATAAGAACCCTGTTGCGGTGCTGGATGACGGCTTATATCATGATACCAAGGACTACGAGGCGAACATTCAAGGTTGGGCAAATATAACCTTCAACAAAGATTTTTCGTGGTATACCAAGGCGGCCTTTAATGGAGAATTTGATACTTACAAAAATTTTGTTCAGAACATTCCGGAATACTATTATCAAACCGGGCAGTTGGGCACAACGCTTGACCTGGGACAGGGGCTAACCGTTCAGGACCAGCATACGATTTACTCCAATTTATACAGCTACCTGAAATTTAACCATTCTTATGGAGCTCACACAATAATGGCACAAGCCGGTTGGAGCATCGAGCAAAACGAATACCAATTCCTGCAAGCTTACAGACAGAATTACGTTGACCCGGCCTTACAAGAGATAAGAGCAGGTAGTACCGATCACATTACGAATGATGGCACCAGCAACGGATGGGCGCTGGAGTCGTGGTTTGGACGCGTGAACTATAATTACAAAGAACGTTACTTGCTCGAAAGCAACATTCGTTTTGACGGAAGCTCAAAATTTGCTCCCGGCAATAAATGGGGAACCTTTCCTTCTGCATCAGCAGGCTGGAGGGTGACCGAAGAGCCTTTTGTTAAAGCACTGAACCTTAGCTGGCTCGACAATTTGAAATTCAGGGGCTCATGGGGGCAGGTAGGTAACCAAAATATCAATGGCAGCCTTTACCCTTACCAGGCCTTACTGAATTTTACAGGTGCCTATTCGTTCAATAACCAAAACCTGACTACGGGGGTTGCACAGACACAATTGAATAATCTGCAACTACAATGGGAAACGACAACCATGACGGACATCGGCGCGGATCTTACACTGGTAAAGAATTTCAATGTTACTTTTGACTGGTACAATAGGGTCACCTCAAATATTTTGAGGCAATCCCAAATCACTGCTGTTGTCGGATTGTCAGCACCCTATGTTAATGATGGCACGGTTGATAATAAAGGCATTGAGCTTGGCCTTACCTATGCTAATTCCATAAAAGGGGGCGCACTTCAAGGGCTGAGCTATAACTTTGGCCTGAACCTGGATCATAACACCAATAAACTGGTGAAGTATGGTGCGCCTGATATTTTCAGTAATAGTATCAATAAGGAGGGTTATCCAATCGGTTCTTTTTATATGCTGCAAGTGGTGGGGATTTTCCAGAATGCACAGGAAGTTGCTAATTCACCCAAACAATATGGCGATGCTACGCAGCCTGGCGACCTAAAATACAAGGATGCTAACGGCGATGGAAAAATTGATGATAATGACAAGGTAATTATTCCGGGTGTAGTTCCTAAGTTAAATTACTCCTTTACTGCGAGTGCCCGTTGGAAGGGTTTTGACATGTCGGTATTGATGCAGGGAGTTTATGGCGTTAAATATTTTGTTAACGATTGGGGAACAATTCCATTTGTTCAGGGAGCCCCGCCAACTACCAACTGGCTGGACGCCTGGTCACCAACAAATCCATCCGCGACGATGCCTCGTCTTTACTGGGGATTTAATGCTCCGCAAAGCCTGACCCGCCCATCCACCTTCTTTTTACAGGACGGTTCATATCTTAGGGTAAAAAACCTGGTATTAGGTTATACTATTCCAGCTAGCGTTACCAGGCGAGTGGGGATAGATCGCCTTAGGGTGTACTTCTCAGGCGACAACCTGTTCACCTTTACAAAGTATCCGGGTCTTGATCCCGAACGCGCAGCAAGTGGCGACTTTCTGACCTACCCGCAAAATAAAATATATTCCTTTGGTTTAAACGTGACCTTTTAAAAATTAATAAAATGAAAAAACGAATATATATCATTATAGGCGTGGCCTTAGTTTCGATACTGACCGCGTGCAACAAAAAACTCGATTTGAATCCGTCGGATCAATTAGCGGCGACTGACTTTTACAAACAGAAAAGCGACTTCGATGAAGCATTAGCAGCCGTTTACGCCTCCATGCAAACCGAGGAGTTTTCTTACGGAATGGGTTTCCGGGATTGTCTTTCTGATAACGGCTACGCTCAGTTTAATTCAGGTTCAGTTACCAGTATTGACCAGGGTAGCCTTAGTGCAACAATCGGAGGCTATCAACAGGCAATATATAATGATGCCTATACCAGCATTGCACGGGTAAATAGTTTCCTGTCGCAATTGGCCGCCTACGCGGGAGCGGATATTACCGATGCTACCAGAAAGCAATATATGGGTGAAGTGATGTTTGTCCGGGCATTCATGTATTATCAGCTGTACACCATTTATGGCGATGTACCGCTGGTTACACAACCACTGACGCTCGCGACACAGAAGCAACCGAAGGTTCCCGCTGCGCAAATACTGGCACAAATTCAAACTGACCTAAATTACAGCATAAATAATTTAGGTACCCAGCCTTATATCGGCAATTACGGCCATGCCTGCGCATCATCAGCGCAAGCTTTATTAGCGAGGGTATTAATTTTTGCGGCGTATCAGGGTACAGGTGTGGTTGATCCAACACTTATGGGGCAAGTGCGCGACTTATGTAAGTCAGTGCTACCGCAATACTCTTTGGATCCTAACTATATCAGTCCTTTTAGAGATGCAACCCAGATGACCAGCAAAGAGGTTATTTTTACAGTTAACTTCCTGGCACCCAATAATACGGCGCCCTGGGATTTGTATTATGGCGACTGGGATGCGTGCGCACCTTATGAAAATCTAGTAGATGATTATGAGTGTACAGATGGCTTGCCATGGGGCACATCACCATTGACCGACAAAGTGAATAATTTTAACAATCGGGACCCCCGGTTGGGAATGACGATTTATAAGGGCTTTGTAGATTTCGGGAACGGTGAGGTTCATCATCCCTCAAACCCGGTTCCAACCGGCTATGGCACCAAGAAATTCCTGGAACCTAAAAACATACCTTACGGCTTCTCGACGCTAAGTCAGCAAGATGCGGTTATCATCCGTGCGTCTGAAGTAATGCTGATGTATGCCGAGGCCGAGAACGAGTTATCAGGCCCTGATGCAACGGTTTACCAGTTAACAACAGCTATTCGTGCAAGGGCAGGTATGCCTGCTTACCCCGCCGGGCTAACGCAGGACGCGATGCGCCAGCGGATCCGGCATGAGCGCAGGGTAGAACTGGCATTTGAAGGGCTGCGTCACTTCGACCTGGTAAGATGGCATATTGCAGGGCAGGTTTTAAATAACCTGAACACCGGTATTATTACATTTCACTGGCAGGATATATTTTATAAATGGCCTTTGCCCCAAACCGAAATTGATAAGAGCGGTGGTGTATTGAAACAAAACCCAAACTACTAATTATATTATACAAAAAAAGGAGTTATTTTAGCATAACTCCTTTTTTGTAAATCAATAAAACCCGCATTAATGTTTAAACGTGTTCAATTATTCCTATTAATTTTTTGTGCCCCATATTTGTTAAGAGCACAAACTACCGCAGTCAATGCTGAAAACTGGATGGGTTTTAAGCGTGTTTTTATT
>JAQBOS010000194.1 GCA_028287925.1 Mucilaginibacter sp.
TACTTACCATGGTAATAATGTTATCGGCTTCTACATTGCCTAAAACTATGCTCCATCCGTCATCGGGCTGGGCATATTTGGGTTGCGCCATTAATGTATTATTAAACAGGTCGGTATTGTATTTAAATTTACGCAACTGCTGTTTTAAAGGCTGTAATTGCTGCAGTTTTAAAAACAGGGGTTTTAAAAGCATCCATAAAATAACGGGGATGAGGAGGCAAATAATAATGATTGCCGCACTCCTGCCCTCTCCAAAATTGAGGGGGAAGGCTTGAATATTAGTAACCAATGAAATAAACTCTAACCATAACAATGCCTGTACGGTGCAGCACAATACGCACCATTGTTTTGCTACCTGGGCCTGGTAATAAACAGAATAAAAAGTATAAGGCAAACTAACAACATTTAAAATTGCCAGCGCCCACCAAATAGTTGCTGAACCACCGCCAAATAACAACAGCAGCCAGGTGCCTGCAAAATAAAAAAAGCCCACCTCGCTCCAGGTAAGCCCTTCAAATACTTTTGCCGCTTTTGATGATAATATGGCGTTACAATTAGTTTTGCCGCCACCCTGACACAACTTTTGCACCAGCGGATTATTACTATCAATTGATTGTACCAGCAACAATATGGATGTAATTAAACCGGCTGTTTTAAAAACAGTTAGCAAGAGCCCCTGCCAGCTTAGATTTACAAAGTAACCGTTTATAAAAAGCGATGCTGCCAGGATCAGTAAAAGTCCGGCCGCTATTGCCGGAACTTTTATTGCTGTTAAAGTTGTTGAAAGCGTTTTAGTGGTTATAAAAGCTGCAGATGGTTCAGCAGTTAAAACAATGCCTTTGAATAATTTTTTAAATTCATCAACGCTTAGCTTGTGATTGTTCCATTTTTCGCTGGACACTGTAACCTTATCACCGTCAATTTTATCTACCACTAAAAAATCCCCGCCATTAATATTGGTATGGGCTATAAAAGGGCAGGGTACATTAAGCAGGTTTTCATGATCAACCCGGTAAGCGGCGTTTTCAATATTAAATGCATTCAGCACATCGCTTATTGCCAGCAAACTTGGATAATCGGGGTGTCTTTCCAACTCGCCAATAATAGTTTCGGGAGCTATATTAATCGATAAGCTCTTTAATAGTTTGTTAGCTACGGCTTCGGGGTTTTGATAACTTGTAAATGATATCATAAGATAAGGTTTAATATTTTTTTATTGCCTTAAAGATATATCCCTTAAAGCAATAAATAAAGATAGTTAATAAATTGTTTGTATTAATTATGTCCCAAAGACAATTTTAAGAATAATATTTTTCGTTTAAAGCTACTCCACCTTATACCTGTACACCTGCCTGCCTAAATTACCGTCGGCATCAATACCTTCTATAACTACCCGGTAAGTTCCTTTGCCATCGGCATTAAAAAATTCAAATGAAGCTTTGCCATCTTTATCGGTTATGATGTTTGGTTGCCAGTAAATGGTACTGCGTAAATCTGCCATTTTTTGGTTGGTGTGAGGGTTATCGTATTGCGGCGAATAAAATTCGCGGGCTTTGTAAAAGCCTTCTGCGGCAAATGTTGTTACACCAGGTGCGTACCGGTAATAATTATTGTTTGGTTTTGCTTTTTTGGTGGTAATTATTATCCCGCCATTTGCCATCCTTGATCCATAAATGGCTCCATAATGTTCGCCTAATACTACTTCTATTCCTTCAATTTCTTCCTGGTGCAGGTTGTCAAATATGTCGGCATCTACAAAATTACCATCAACCACGATAGCCATTTTTGCCATTTGCTTTCGTGCATTAAGCGGCGCCCCGCCCCTGAAAACCACTCCGCTTAAAACGCCTGATAAGCAGTCGGCTATTTTTCCGCAGGTAAATCTTTCAAGGTCCTTGGCAGAAAGTGCCTGATCGGCGTTACCCGGGCCATTTAAGTTTTGCGAATCAGGGATGGCCGGTTGCTTTTTCCCTTTTACCACTACTTCTTTTAATAACACAGGCGGCTTGTTTATCCCGTTGTGCTCATTTATGTAATCCTCACCTCTTTTTGTTGTTATTAATAAAATTCCGGTTTCTCCTTTTGACCCGTACACGGTACCATAATTGAGGCTGGCCAGTACTTCAACACTTTGTACACGATCGGGATCCAGGTGATCATATTCGTCGTAGCTAACAAGGTGCCCATCTATAATAACTTGCATCGGCCCGACCAACGTATGGGAATGCGCAGCGAACGGAACACCATATTTAAAGTCGACCAGGCCTGTTAATTTGGTTTTTAGGCGGAATGACAATGTAACACCTACCAATTCCTTTATTTCATTAGCAGTTACAACCATGTCGGCGTTACCGGGCCCGTTTAAATTATCCGAATGCTTAACAAAGCTTTTTTTATCCCTGATCACTACTTCCTTTAACATCGCCGGATGCTGATTTATACCCAGCCTTGCCTGCTCCTGGTAAAACATCTTTTGATTAAGCAGGTAAGATTTTAAATTATTAGTTGTCACGGCCGATGCTTCGTGATTTTCGATGGCTAAATTTTGAGCTAAAACTGGTGGAGGCAATATACCTTTGAGTTTGATCGCTACATTATCCCGCCCTTTATTTGCTTTAGCCTGTAAAACAAATTTTGTGCTGTCGTTGAACACCAGCCCTCTGAACGAAAAGTTACCGGCAATATCTGTCAGGGTATCCAGTACAAACGCACCACCGGTTTTAGTGAATAAGGTTACTTTACTTCCTGCTAATGGTTTGCCGCTCCGCGTAACCTGGCCTTCAATTACGAGGCTCTTCTCGGGCTGATAAGCCTGGGCGCGCGGTTTATCATTTATTACTTTTTTCCATGTAAACCTGCGGTAACCCTGGATAAGCATCAGCAGGTCAAGGTCGGCATTTGTTTTCTCATTTATATTTGTAAAATAGTAAGCGGGCTGTTCTACCGTCCCTTTAAGATCTGATGTGAGCAGCAAGTTTGTTAATATATTATTTTCGTTACCCTCATTGGCTGGTATCTTTATTTCGTCAGTTATCGCTACCGAAAAGCTACCGGCCACCGGGTTGCCTTCCATGTTTTTAGCGTTAACGCTAATTTTAACTTTCTGTCGAGTTGCCGACAGTGCCTTATCCGCTGCTACATCAAGCTTGAGCTGGTCGTTATTGTTGATAAATGCCAACCTTTCATTTAACGGCTCGCCGCTTGCATTGAACACGGTAAATTGTGCTATCCCTGTTGGGAACCTGTTTTTGGAAATAACGGCGGAAAAAAATTTACTTCCCGGTTCGCTTTCGGCTGCATAACAAACCACTCCACCTGACTGCGCTACAAGGCTTAATTTATCAATTGACATTCCGCCGCCTGCAGTTATCCTTAGCCTGATGGAATCAGCACTGTTATTTAAATTGATAGTGTACCCCGTAGCAACTGCCTTAGGCAGCTCAAGACTGCCTGAGGAGCCATCATTGTAAATAATATTCGCTTTATAGTTTTTTCCTGCTTCAGGCGCCAGATTAAAAACGCCCATCCCCAAATGGGTTGATGAAAAGGTGCAGATCTCATTCCCTGCATCATCTGTTACTGTTCCTTTAATGTCTGTGCTCAAACCATCCGGCCCTGTTGCTTTAAAGGCTATTTTCGAATAGTTGCCGGTTACCAGGCTGCCACCCTCGGGTAAAAACTGCACATCCGCTTTTTTTGATACAGTTTTTGTTGCCGGGCTTATTTTGTTATAATCGCCGCTTTCGGATACTTTTTTAACTTCTATGCTGCCTACCGGGATAGTTTGCTCAAAAAAAGCATCTTCGCCTTCGTTCCTCATCCAATTAGTGTATGCCCTCACGCGATAACTTCCGCCCTTTATGGTATCCGGTAAGCCAATATCACCCCAGGCTACCCCATCAGTTAGTTGCAATTTCAGCGAATGGCTTATTTTGTTTTCTGTATTTATAAGATCAACATTTAACACCCTGCTTAATTGCGTTGGTATATGCTGCACACCCTGCACTACGTAGCCTTTAAAGTAAATAGTATCGCCTGCTGCGTAAAAAGGTTTGTCAAACTGCAAATAAACCTTCTCTACCTTCTGACTATCGGCAAAAGTTTTTAATTTGTTAATAATGGTATTTATTTGAATGCCGGCTGTATTGCTGATCTTTTGTTCGCCATTTTCATAATCAACGGGCAGCAGGTTTGCAACCCCTGTTCGGCCCCAGGCACCATCGTAAGTTAAGCTATGCGGGTCGGCAATAACTCCATTGTGGTCAAATAAAACATCCCCGTTGTTAAAAGTTATTAAAGTATTGCCACTAGCTGACGTCCCCCCAAGCATGATAATGCTTTTGTTGAAACGATGGTATTTATTGTAGCTGATGTAAAGCATTCCATAATTACTGGTAAACGCATAAAAACCATAACTGTCTGGCCCGCTAATTAAATCTTTTCTGCTTAATGGTATGGGGTCTAGGCTGTTAGTGTACCTAGGCATTTTTTGCACCTTGAGCCAGCGCACCAGCGAATCTTTATATTGGGGATTAGACTTTAAATTTTGATATAATTTAATATGGACATTTATAATGCTGTCCGTCGGCCTTTTCGAATTTAGCTGCAGGTGCGTCACACGGAATCCCTGTTCTTCTAGGCGATCAGCAATTGCGGCACGAAAAAAATGCATAACGGAGCCTTCATAAGCTTCCGCTCTTTGCCTATGCCACATCCTTTCCTGCGATGGTGTTCCCTTAAGTTCTTCAAACTGATCTGATCCGGTATAGCTCAGCTTTTTTATGCCCTCATCGCTAACGTTGAACATAAAATCATTCACCAGGTATTTTATTTTATAGCCAAGCGCATCGTTTTGTATTTCTAAAAAATCAACTGATGATGCTGTAAGCGTATTGCTATCAGCCTTAAAATGAAAATCGAGCAATTCGGGGTTTAAGATCTTACAATCTGCCGCAAATGTTGTTCTTCCTATAAATTCCTTTTTAAATTTTTCATAATAGTTTCCCCGCTCAGGGTCATTTCTCTCTGCTTTTATAGTTACCTCGTTTAAGTCTGTAGTTTTTGGAAATATGATAATATCAGGCAAGGCGATATCGGCGTCCCTGATAGTTATAGCTTGCTTGTAGGTATCAAAACCGATAATCGATACCACCAGGTCATACTTGCCAGGCTTTACAAGATGGAGCATAAAGGTACCGTCATTAGCTGTTTTATCGCCTATGGTAGCATTGCTTAAAAACACGCTGGCATTGGCTACGGGTTTGGTATCTGTTTGATTTATTACCCGCCCCTTAATTCTTATTTGCGCGAAACCGCTTAAAGAAAGTAAGATGAATAAAAGGGTATAGGTTAGGTGTTTCATCACTTATAAAAGTATTAAAAAAACAGTGTTAAAGCAATTTAGTTACTTTATTTTATAAAATATTTCTACTCCTGCTTATACCCGTATACCTGCCTGCCCAAATTACCATCAGCATCAATACCCAATCCTGATATACCCCAATTCCTCCAAATCTTGAACAGTTTTAGTCAGATGGATACGGCCATCTTTTAACAAATACACCGTATCGCTTATATCCAATAAATGGGTGTACATGTGGTCGGTTATTAAAAAGCCTTTGTTTGCTTTTTCTTCCAGTAAAAACGCCTTTATATTTTCAATCTGGATGGGGTTTAAATGTGTAAATGGTTCATCAAGCATGGCAAACAGCGATGGTGCCTTTACCACAATGTATAGCTCAAGTGTGCGCCACTGTCCGCCGGAGAGCTGGTTTACCTTCAGATCAGATCTTCCCTCAAACTCGGGAAAACGATTTTCCAGGCCTTCAACAGGGAGCTGAAAATCGTTCAGTACTTTTTTAACGGTAAGCGCTTTTGGGATAAAATTAAATTGGGGCAGGTATAATAACAAGTCGGGGCGTTTGCTTACATTCCTGATTACATTGCCATCAAACCTGATCGAATTGCTGGATGAGTTTAGCGTACCCAATATAATATTCATTAAACAGGTTTTACCCTGCCCATTGCGACCCAGCAGACCGGATATTTTACCGGTTTCGCACTTTAAATAAACATCAGACAGGATGCGCCTCATGCCGAAATCAAGCTGGATGCCATCTGCTTCAAGGGTGTGGATCATTTATTATTGTAATATTGAATATCGAACACCGAATGCTGAATGATGAAGAAATAAAATCCTGATACTTCAATATTCATTATTCGAAATTCAGTGTTCATTATTATTTCTTTCATTAACAATTACTACTATCTGTATGCTATAAGGATCAATACAAGCCAGAGCAAAAAATCAAACACCGAAGTTGTAATACCCAGCTTAAGCTTTGATACACCCAGGTTTTGATAATAATACATTTCCTTTTTTTGATAATGGATAGCGGCATAAAATATCACCGCTATAGTAATCACTTTAAACCAAAACAACATTCCGATAATTTTATAGGCCCGATCCCTGTAAATTCCCATTATGCCTACGCAGCAAAGTGTAATAAACAAATTGGCCCAAAATATCCCGTTATAAAACCTTGTGATGAGCTTAAGGGTGCGCATAAGGTGTGATAACGCAATAAATTTGAATAACTTATAATTTAGTTAAACTAATTTTCTGGTAAGTAGGTTGATGCTTCTTCCGGTTGACTGCTATCCTCTTTTATTTTTGATACCAGCAACACTATCATTGCGCCAAATAAAGCTATTATGCCAAACGACCAGCGGATACTTGAAGCGTGGGCTATATAACCCACAAACGGCGGCACCAGCAAAAAGCCGATATAGCCAATAGTTGAAATTGAAGCCAATGCAGATGAACTGCTCATATTTGTCGATTTACCTGCCAGGCTGAATATCATAGGTACAACGCATGATACACCAAGCCCTACCAGTATAAAGCCCAGCATAGCAGTAATGGTGTATGGCAATATTACAGCCAGCAGCAGTCCGCAAAAAATAAAGATGCCGCTAAACCTTAGTACTGTTTTTATACCCAGGCGGGTAACCAGCTTATCGCCCACAAAACGCCCGGTAGTCATAGCTATCATGTAAATTACAAAGGCCGCGGTTGCGGTTGCTTTTTCGGCGTGAACTGCTTTTTGGAAATAGATGGCGCTCCAATCGTACATGGCATTTTCGCAGGCCATACTGGCAAAACAGATCAGCGAGAATTTGAGGAGGTATTTATCGGGTAACGAAAATATGGGCTTACGGCTTTGCGGGATCGGTTTTTGATCAATAGTATCTTTAATAAAATAAAACGTGATGGCAAAAAGGGCAATACTAACAAACAAAAAGTGGTATGGCACACCTATATTAAAAGTCACCATTAAATAGCCAACAGCAGCACCGGCAAACCCTGCCAAACTCCAGATGCCGTGAAAAGTGGCCATTATTGACTTTGTATAAAGCTGTTGCACAGCAACGCCCTGGGTATTTATTGAAAGCGTCATGAGGTTACGTGCCGAGCCAAAGAAAAACAGCACCACTATCAACTGCCACATATTACTTGTTACACCTATCAAAGCCAGCAGCACGCATAAAAACACCGAACCAAAAAGCATAACGCTCCTGCTGGTGTATTTGCTTAGTAATACATTGGTTACCGGCATAGTTAACATAAGCCCAACAGGTAAGGCAAACAATACGGTGCCTAATTGCGCTTCGTTTAAATTTAGCAGGTGCTTTATTGTTGGGATGCGCGATGCCCAGGTTGAATATCCAAATCCCGAAATAAAGTAAAATATGGCACACCCAATCCGTAATTGCGCAGGTGTTTTTATGTTGATAGGTTGTTCGTCCACTTAAATATTTAGCAAGAGCTAAAATACAAGTTTGGTTTAATAGATGATTGGAAATGCCAGATTATTAAAAAGAAGCAAACTCAATTGTTACTGGGGAGGTTAAATCAGGCGGTTACTTGTCCTATGGCGGGCTGTGAGGACACAGCCCGCGGGGACGTAGATTATAAAAAAGCAAAGTCAGTTGTTATCGCGGAGGCTAAATCAGGCGGTTATTTATCCTGCGGCGGGCTGTGAGGACACAGCCCGCCGGGAGTTTTTTTATGCTTATTTTCCGACTACAACTATATGAAAAGTACCCGGAATTTGCTGTGGCCTTGGGTGCGCATTATCAGCTGTTGGTTCAACAGGTTTTGTTTGGGCTGTAGGTAAATATAGTTTATGTGTAATAACATCAATACCAATTGTCCTTGCCCCTCTTTCAGTTGGAATATTCTCAACAAATTCAAATTTATCGGCACTTAACTCCCGGATCACAGATATAGTACCCTCGCCGTTTGAGGCATAAGCTTGCTTTAATTCCGGGTCAAAAGCAACACCATCACAACCACCTATAGGGAATTTTCCTAATATCTTACCGTTGGTGGCATCCAGCACAATCATGGTTTTATTACCACCACAGCCAATAAAAAGGCGGTTTGTTTTGCGGTCCATTGCCAGGCCTGAAGGCTCTTCACCGCCATCCAGCTTCCAGCGGTTTAATATTTTAAAGGTTGTGGCGTCAATTTCAACCTCTTCATTGGTATCTTCAATATTAACAAAAACTTTCCCTTTACCGTCAGATACGCCTGTCTCCGGTTTACCGCCTAAAGGGATGGTTGCAACTACCATATCACTTGCTGCGTCAATTACGGTAGCATCTTTGCTGCGGCCGTTAAACGCATAAACTTTTTTTGAAAAATCATCATAAAAAATAGCGTCAGGATTAGTTCCCGCAGCCACCTGCTTTAAAACCTGGTTGGTTTTTAAATCAAAAACAGTAACAGTGTTTGCCCTGCCGTTGCTTGTGTAGCCTTTATTCAGATCTGAAGCTAAAGCTATGCCGTGCACCCCTTTGGTATCAGGAATTATACCGACAGAATCGCCGGTGGCCACATTTAAGATATTTACCTGGTTACCATGCGATGTATAAATCAGCTTACTGGCGCCATCAACCGTAATATAATCCCATCCGCCGGTGCTTTTGATCGGGAATTTAGCTAAAATTTTAAACCCGGTTTTTTTCTGGGCTAATAGATAGGTCGGGGTGCTTATTGCAAGGCTAATTAATAGCATGCAAAGCGGTTTAAGGATTGGTTTCATAATAGTGCTTTTTTAAATATGTTTAATTAAAGGTTTTATATAAATCTTGTATAAAAATAAATAATTATACATCACTTATTTACCCCCACCATTACCTCCGCTATCATCAGGCGCAGGTACATTATTATCATCTTTTTTATCCTTTTTAAATTCAAGCTTACCAAATTTATAACTAAAGGTAATGCCGAATGAACGGAACGGAATTTGCCTCATACTTGTCTGGTTAAATAAAGCGCCTGAGGTTGTTGAAGTTAAATTAACATATGAGGTAAACGGATCGGCAGCAGTTAAGCCTAAGCTTAACTTTTTATCCATAAATTGCTTACGCACAGCCAGGTTATAAAATACAAATGCAGGCCTGGTACCCTGTATAGTTCTTTGTGAAGAATTATAATTTCCAAATACCTCAGCAGTCAAGTCATGACCAAATTCGTAAGAAGCATTTAAATTGATACGGTAAGTAAAGCCACTAACAGTGGGGTTACCCGGGTTGGTAGTTATCCTGTCGCCCAGCATTACATTTGAACGCAGGTTTAGTTTTTCAGTAACAGGTACCGAACCAAATAGGCTAATGCCCTCAGTAACCTCTGTTCCAATGTTAAAGCGTTGATTTAAATAAACATTTGAATATTTGGTACCCTGTATGGTTAAGGAATCATAGTACGTAGTGTAGGATTGCAGATCATTGGTGTTGTAACGATAGAACGCAGCTACATACAAACTACCTCCCTTTGCAAATGATTTGTTATAACCAAGCTCATAATTATGGCCAACCTCGGGCCTTAAATTAGGGTTTCCGGTACTTATGTTATGAGGGTCGCTTATATTATAAAATGGATTCAGATCACCGTAATCCGGCCGTTCGATGCGATAGGTGTAGCTTAGCTTAACAGATTGCGTTTCATCAATTTTGTGAGACAGCACAGCCGAAGGTGCAAGGATATTATAGCCGGGGATCTTAGCGCCCGGAAAGTTTGCTGTAGTTGAAGTATACTCATCCCTAAGGCCCGCTTTACCATCAATAAACTTATTGAATAAAGAGAATGACGCTGAAAGATAATAGGCGTAAACTTTACGATTATAGTTAAAACCATAGGTTTGGTTTGCATTCGGTACAAAAACTCCATTTGAAAGCGTATCTGTAACCACCGTATTATTAATATTTTCAAGTACGGCTTTTGCCCCGGTTTCTATTGTAAAATCTTTGGTCACAGGCTGGGTGTAATCAATGGAGATATCTGTTTCATGATCTTTCCCGGGGTTATTTCCAAGCGACCCTGATGAAGGCTGCCCGCTCTGAAAGTCCTGTCTTTGAAAAAACGTTGAACTATTATTTCCATAACTTGATGTAAATAATATATCCAGCTCCTGGTTCTCTTTATCAAAGGTTTTTTTATAATTAACACTGTAATCAAAGTATTTCCCGCTAAAACGGCTATCAGAGTTCCGGGTGCTAAAAATATCAGATACTACGCTGTTGGTACCCAGCGCGGTTATGGTTTGGTCCTGGTTGGTGATCCCGTTATTATGGTTAGCAAAATGATTATAACCGAATGAGGCGGTCAACTCATCTTTTTTGCTAATGCTCCAGTTAAAGCTTAAGCCCGATCTATAGCCCCCCCTTGTAAAAGCGCTTCTACCTGTTTGAAGTAAATGATTGGAGGTATCGCGGGTTTTATTGTAGGATAGGTTATCATTAGTATTAATTGTAGTACTATTGATCTGGTCGTTGCCGCTAAAAGATGCGTTAACACCAAAATTACCTTTACGGATGTTTAAATTAACAGAACCGTTCTCACGGCGGGTTCCTGCTGAAAGATTAACAGTTCCATTTACACCCTGTACTTTACTGTCCTTTAAAATAATGTTGATAATTCCTCCTGTACCATTAGCATCATACTTTGCACCCGGACTGGTAATCACTTCAATGCTTTTAATCTCGCTGGCCGGAATCGTTTGCAGTGCATCTGTTAAACTTGCTCCAAACACGCTTGATGGTTTTCCGTTAATTAAAAACCGAATATTTGCATTTCCCTGCAACTCTACATTACCATCAATATCAACGGTTACCATTGGTACTTTTCTTAATACATCAACAGCTACACCACCCTGTGCGGTCAAATCATTTGCAGGGTTATAAACCAGCTTATCAATTTTATTTTCAACTGTAGGGGCACTGGCGCTAATAACTACACCCTTTAGCTGGCTTTGAACCGGCGATAATACAATATTGCCCAACGTTAAATTCTTAGCCGTACTACTAATAATAAGATGTTCAATGGTAAGCTGTTTATACCCTAAAAAATCAACCTTAATGGTGTATTCTCCTGGTGAGATATTATCAATTTTAAAATTCCCTTTAGGGTCGGTACTTGCCCCGTTAAACGGTGTTGCAGTGCCTTGTTTATAAATCCCTACGGTTGCATAATCAACCACAGCTTTTGTAACGGCATCTATTACCTTACCACTTATTTTACCCTTATCATTTGAGGCGCCATTTTGAGCATTAGCATACAATGAACAAATAATTAACAATAAAAACAGAACGAAATTTTTCATCAAGCGCATTCAATAATTAATATGGGCAAAATTGTATGGTAACTTTGTATTAATACTGAATTTTGAAATGAGGTATCATATTTATTACAATAGGTAATAAATAGTAAGAATTAGCGGTACGCTGCTCTTGAATTAAAAGGATTTAGAAAGGGTTACCGGCTTGCAAGCATCACATCATTTTGTTTAAGCAAGCGTACTACCTGAACAAAACGGCGTTTATAGGTGGCATCCATAGCGGTTATGGTAACGCCATGCTCTTTGCCTGATGTGGAATGGATAAATTTAAATTCATCGCCGGCGTTGCTTAACACAATGCCAACATGCCCAATTCTATGCCTGTTTGTAGGGCTGGTGAATATGATAATATCACCGGGGCGGGCATCTTCAAGGCTCACTTTTTCGCCCACATTTATAAATTCGCAGGATGAGCGGGGTACATTAAAATTGAAATTCTTAAAAACATAGCTAACAAAGCCCGAGCAATCAAAGCCGCGCAATGGGTCGGACGTTGCAGAGCGGTAGCGGGTTCCAATTAAACTTTGGGCAAAATTTAAAAGGGTATCAGCCGTAACACTGTCAGTGCCGAAAGAAGCCTGGTAAATTGGTTTATAAAATGTTTCGCGTGATATTTTGTGATGATTTGCCTTATGGTTTCTGCTAGATTTTTTGGCGCGCGCAGCACAAGGCAATGCTGCAGTCAGAGATAAAAGGATAATTAGGGTCGATAAATTTTTCCTCATTTACTGGCCGCAAGATATTAGATTTATTTACATATGTCAACCTTTTGTCAGAAATGAAACACAATAGTTTTGAACTTTTGTTAAAAAACCCTTTTAGCCAGTGTATTGGCTAAGTCTTGAGTCGCAAGTCCTAAGTCATAAAAAACAAAATTTGACTTAAGACTTTCGACTCGAGACTGCTGACTTCACATTCAGGCAAATATCAGCACTACGCTTCCGCCTATGATCATTAACGCGCCAATAGCCTGTGGAATGCTGACGGTTTCTTTTAAAAACACCACCGCCAATATAATGGCAAGCGCCACGCTCAGCTTATCAATAGGTGCAACCTGCGATACTTTTCCTAATTGAAGCGCCTTAAAATAGCAGATCCATGACAAGCCCGTGGCGCAGCCCGAAAGCACCAGGAAAGTCCAATTTTGCCGGGTTAAGCTCCCGATTGAACTTGCGCCGCCTTTAAAAATCACTATAGCCCAGGCAATCAATAAAATTACGACAGTACGAATGGCAGTTGCCAGGTCAGTATCAACTCCTTTAATACCAACTTTTGCAAATATTGCAGTTAAGGCTGCAAAAAACGCGGAGAGTAATGCATAGATCCACCACATAGAAACCAGGATTAAGAGATTTTAAGGATTAATATTAACAAAACTAATTATCAAAGTTGTATAAAAATTGGCTTAAATCAGCTTAATCCAATCATCAGTCAACATCAGCGATCAAAAAATCAACGAAATCCTAAAATCATCCAAAATCAGCAGTTATCTTTAACAAAAAAACAATATTGAAAATACTAATAGTTGAAGATGAGGAAGGGCTGCGGGAAAGTATTGAAGAATATTTTACTGAAGCAGGCAATATTTGCGAAACTGCAAATAACTATCAAAATGCTTTAAGCAAGGTAAGCCTTTACAGGTACGATTGCATCCTGCTTGATATTACCCTGCCCGGTGGTAACGGTATCGACATTTTAAAAAGCTTAAAGGAAAATAGCCATCCGGATGGTGTATTGATCATCTCTGCCAAGAACTCACTGGATGACCGCCTGGAAGGATTAAACATTGGCGCCGATGATTACCTGGTAAAGCCGTTTCATTTATCGGAATTAAAAGCACGGGTTTCGGCAATCATCAGGCGTAAAAGCTATAATGGCAGTAACCTGCTGGTGTTTAACGAAATCACTATTGATCTGCTGGCTAAAGATGTAAAAGTTGGCACAACACCCGTAAAATTAACCCGTAAAGAATACGCCTTGCTGCTTTATTTTATAGCCAATAAAGGCAAAGTAGTTTCAAAAAACGCCATTGCCGAGCATTTATGGGGCGATGGGATTGATATGGCTAATAACTTTGATTTTATTTATTCGCACATTAAAAATATCCGTAAAAAATTAATGGAGGCTGGTTGTAATGATTATATCCAGGCGGCTTATGGTATGGGTTATAAGTTTACCGCTCAATGAAATTATTAACAAGGTATAACCGGGTAAACCTTATTACCACCATAGTAGTAATGCTGATAACCGGCATTATTTATTACCAGGCCATCAGCTATATTTTAACCGGTCAAAAAGATAAGGATCTTGTGGTTGAAGAGCAGGAAGTTTTTGACTATGTAAAACTGAATCATGAATTACCGCAAACTTTTGAATCAAACGATCAGCAAATAATATTTACCCAGGTAAAGCCGGGCTCAGTACAGCGGGAGTTTATTAATACCGAATATTTTGAGAAAGATGAAGGGCACAAGCGGCATAAAGCCGGTGGCGAATATGAATCGGGCCGTGGCCTGATCAGTTCGGTTACCGTTGGTAATAAATATTACAAGATCCTCATCATTGTATCCAAGGTTGAAACTGAAGATCTTATCCGCATTATTTTCTCTATTACCGTTGGTGTTATCCTGCTTTTATTATTGGTATTAGTGGTTATAAACAGGCTGATATTAAACCGGCTCTGGCAGCCTTTTTATAATATAATGAACGAATTGCGGCTGTTTAACATTGCGGATACGCACGAGATCCCAAAGCTAAAAACTTCTATTGATGAATTTAACGAGCTAAACAACACCGTTGTTGAGATGGCAGCGAAGGCAAAGCTTGACTATCACGATCTGAAAACATTTACGGAGAACGCCTCGCACGAACTGCTTACCCCCATTGCTGTTATCAACTCAAAACTGGATACCCTGATCCAAACTGAAAATTTTAGCGAGAGGCAAAGCAAGCTTTTGAACGACCTGTATAGCGCTGTGTCAAGGCTGAACCGCTTAAATCAATCGTTACTATTACTTGTAAAAATTGAGAACCGCTTAGTACATGATAAACAGCAAATAAACCTGCGGGAACTGGTTGAGGAAATGATCATGCAGTTTGATGAGATCTTTAATGATAAGGAGTTAAAGCTAACCTACACGCTTAATGATAAAGAAATTCATGCAAGCAGGTATTTGGTTGAGATCCTGTTAAGTAACCTTATCAGTAATGCAATAAGGCATAATCAGCACGGAGGCGAGATCATTATTAATTTGGATGCCGAAAGCCTTACCATTCAAAACACTGGTGATAATGAACCCCTGCATGATGAAAAGATCTTTACCCGCTTTCATAAATCATCCGGTTCCGAAGGCAGCGGTTTAGGATTAACCATTTCAAGACAGATCTGTGAGAACTTTGGATTTAAGCTGGAGTACTTGTTTGAAGGGTCTTTCCACACCTTCATTGTAAAATTTTGATTACCTTATTAAAACATACGGCGGGCATGCAGCCCTGAATGCCGGTTTATAGCTGCTAAATATTGCATTTATATAGCTTTAATCAGTCAAATGGCTCAAATCCCTATTCAACTCCTGTAAAAAATTAGCAACCGGTTCAAAGGTTAGCTGTCCCAAATTAATTCAGAATTATATTATAATTTAGCTACTTCAAAGGCATTATTTAATTACCGGATGAGATTATTTTTCAGTATTGTTTTATTTGCATTTACTTGTTCTGTTTCGCTTGCACAAACCTATACGCTCGATCATTATTTGGAAACAGCAAAAAGCAATAGTCCACTGTTAAAAGATCTTCATAACCAGGTTGCCTCCAATCAAATTGATAGCTTACGCTTGCGTGCCGGCCTTAAACCGCAAATTAATTTAAATAGTGGCGGCTTATATGCACCCAGCATTGATGGTTATGCTTATGCAGGCGCTATTACAAACGTGCATACATTAAATGCTTTAATGAGCGCAAACCAGGCCATCATCAGCAAAAAAAATGTAAATGCCCAGATTGAGACGCTTAATCTATTATCCCAATCCGTTGGCAATATGGCTAAAATATCCGAACAGGACCTTAAGAAAGCGGTTACTGCCCAATATATTACTGCTTATGGCAGCTTACAGCAAGTAAAGTTTAGCCAGGAAGTTGTTGACTTACTAACTAAAGAAGAAGATTTGCTTAAAAAGCTTACCCGTAACAATGTTTACCGCCAAAGCGATTACCTTACCTTTTTAGTTACCTTAAAGCAGCAGCAGCTACAGCTGTCGCAATCAAGGCTGCAATATAAAAACGATTATAGCACCCTTAATTATTTAGCTGGAATTGCTGATACCAGTATGATCGAGTTGCAAGAGCCTGATATTCAGCGTGCCGTGCTGCCTGATGTAAGTAACAGCATATTTTTCAAACAATATAAACTTGACAGCCTTAAACTGATCAATAGTCGCCAACTGATTGATTTTAGCTATAAACCCAAAGTAAATATTTTGGCTGATGGCGGGTATAATTCTGATTTTATGGGGCAGGCTTATAAAAATTTCGGTGTTAGTGCAGGCTTTAGTTTTACAATGCCTATTTATGACGGAGGCCAACGAAAAATGCAGTATCGTAAACTATCTCTTGAAGAAGAAACACGAAAAAATTATAAGGCATTTTTTAATACGCAATACTATCAGCAAATAGCCCAGCTTAAACAGCAGATCAGCGAAAATGAAAACCTGCTCGCCCAGATAGATGAACAAATAAAATATTCAGAAAGTTTGATCAAGGTTGATAACCAGCTTTTGCAAACCGGTGATCTGCGTATTGCCGACCTGATACTGGCTGTTAACAATTATCTAACCATAAAAAATCTGCGTACCACAACTACCATCAATAAAATGCAGCTTATTAATCAACTAAACTACTGGAATAAATAACATGAAAGATCTGTATACATCCTATTCCCGTTTCAAAAATATTTTGTGTTTTACAGCAATTGCTTTGGTATATGTATCTTGCAAAGGCGGTGCCGCTCCCGCAGCCGAAGATGCTGCACCGGCAGTTACAGAAACCCCTGTGAAAGTAACTACAATTGATGAAAGCTCCCTTGTAAATTATACCGAGCTTAATGCCACTTCATCATTTCTGCAAAAAAACTTTGTAAAGGCAAATGCAATAGGATATTTACAAACAGTTAATGCCAAAATTGGCCATTATGTAAATAAAGGCGAAGTACTTTTCACCATTAAAACCAAGGAAGCCCAAAGCATTGGCAATAGCATAAATGTGCTTGACACCACTTTCAAATTCTCGGGTGTAAATAAAATCAAGGCATCGGAACACGGCTACATTACCCAATTGAGCCACCAGGCCGGCGATTATGTGCAGGATGGCGAGCAATTAGCAATAATAAGCGACAGATCGAGCTTTGCCTTTATAATGCAACTGCCTTATGAAATGCGGAGCAGCTTAAAAAGCAACCAGGATGTACAGCTTACTCTTCCTGACGGAACAAAACTAACCGGCCGCGTGACTTCTTTTATGCCAACGGTCGACACCCTTTCACAAACGCAGGGGGTGATTTTAAAAGTAAATTCAACTGCTGCCATCCCTGAAAATCTGGTTGCCAGGGCACGTATAATTAAATCAGCCAAATCAAATACCATATCGCTGCCCAAATCTGCATTGTTATCAAACGAAACGCAAACTGAATTTTGGGTAATGAAGTTGATAAATGCCACAACAGCGGTTAAAACACCGGTAACAAAAGGCATTGAAAGCGGTGATAGGGTTGAAATATTATCGCCTAAATTTTCAAGCCAGGATAAGATAGTTATAAGCGGAAATTACGGTTTGGCAGATACAGCTAAAGTTAAAATTGTGCAATAATGGGTAAAACAGTAGATAAGGTAGAGAACTTTTTTATCTTTTACAGAAAACCGCTTATGATGGTATTATCGCTCATTTTAATGGGCGGGATATTTTCTTATACCAAACTTCAGACATCGCTTTTTCCGGAAATCACTTTCCCCAAAATAAAGGTTATTGCAGATGCAGGCCTGCAGCCGGTTAACAAAATGATGATAACGGTAACCAAACCGTTAGAAAATGCTATAAAGCAGGTACCCAACTTACAAATGGTACGCAGTACTACCAGCCGTGGCAGCGCCGAGATCTCTGCTTACATGGATTGGAGCGCTGACATAGACCTGAGCAAGCAACAGATTGAATCACAGATCAGCAAAATACAAAACAGTTTGCCACCGGATGTAAATATATCGGTTGAGAAGATGAACCCGTCTATACTACCTGTTAGCGGGTACACGCTCGAAAGCCATGAACGCTCACCTATTGAGTTAAAACAACTGGCAACTTTTACGGTAAAACCATTCCTTTCGCAGGTAAGCGGAGTTTCTGAAATAAGGATAATTGGAGGCAAAACCAAGGAATACTGGCTGGTGCTTAACCAGGAAAAGATGACCTCGCTCTCCTTAACACCTGATATGATCAGCAATGCCCTTAGTCAAACAAACTTTATAAAATCTGAGGGTTACCTGTCTGACTATAAAATGCTTTACCTTACTGTAACTGATGCTACCGTAAGCGCTAAGGACCAGCTGGAAAACATAGTGGTGAGCAATAATAGCAAAAGGGTTATCCGGTTAAAAGATATTTCTGCAATACAGATAAATGAAGGCATAGAGTACACCAAAATTAACGCAAACGGGCACGATGGCGTGTTGATAGCAGTTATTAAACAACCTAATGCTAATTTAATAACCCTGTCAACAGACATTACAGCAAAAATAGCTGCCCTCCAAAAAATACTGCCTAAAGATGTAACTATAAAACCTTATTATGTGCAGGCAGATTTTGTTAACGACTCGGTTAAAAGCGTTACCGATAGTGTTTGGATAGGTTTATTATTGGCCATTATTGTGGCTATAATTTTCCTTCGTTCATTAAAGGCAAGCGCTACAATATTGATTACTATACCGGTAACACTTGGGCTAACCCTTATTGTACTCTATGTAATAGGGTATACCTTCAACATTATGACGCTGGGCGCCATTGCCGCAGCTATAGGTTTAATTATTGACGATGCCATAGTGGTTGTTGAACAGATCCACCGTACGCACGAAGAACACCCCACCGAGCCAACAAGCAGGCTTTTAAAAAAGGCTATTGATTATCTTTTCCCGGCCATGGTAGGGTCGTCAGTGAGCACAATTGTAATATTTGTACCCTTTTTACTGATGACAGGTGTTGCAGGCGCTTATTTTAAGGTAATGACCAATACCATGATCATTACGCTTATCTGCTCGTTTATTGTAACATGGATTGGTTTACCGGTAATATACCTGTTTCTTACCCGCAACCATCACAGTAACTCAACCGATGTAAAGGAAGAAACACATGAGGTAAAAAGGCAGGCCTGGGTTTCATTTTTTATACTGCGCCCCTTTTTAAGCATCATTATAATGCTGGCCCTGATTGCAGTTATTATTTTTGTACCGTCAAGGCTGCAAACCGGCTTTTTGCCTGATATGGACGAAGGAAGTATAGTGCTTGACTATAGCTCGCCGCCGGGCACCTCTCTTGAAGAAACGGACAGGATGCTGCGCGAGGTGGAAAAAGCTATTAGCAAGCATCCGGATGTGGCAGCCTACTCGCGCAGAACAGGCACTCAAATGGGCTTCTTTATCACGGAACCTAATACCGGTGATTATCTGATCCAGTTAAAAAAGGACCATGCAAAAACAACCGAAGAGGTAACCAGTGATATAAGGGCCGCGATAGAAAAGACGCAGCCCGCCCTAAGGGTTGATTTTGGGCAGGTAATAACCGATATGCTTGGCGACCTGATGAGCTCGACACAACCTATTGAGATCAAAGTGTTTGGCGATGACCAGCATCTGTTGCAACAACTTTCAAAACAAGTTGCTGCTGAAGTTACTGCTGTTAAAGGCACTGCTGATGTTTTTGACGGCATTGTAATTGCAGGCCCCTCAGTTAGTATTTTACCCAATTTTACAAAACTTGCACAGTATGGCGTTACCCCTAACAGCCTTCAATTCCAGGCGCAAACCGCTTTGGATGGCAATGTTGTTGGCAACCTGTATGAACCCCTCCAGCTATCGCCGATCCGCATGGTTTACCCTGGTAACAGATATTTAAATATAACCGCTATAAAAAACCTGAATATATTTTTAAATAACGGACGGCTGGTACCTATAAGCCAGTTGGCCACAGTTGATATAAAACCAGGTGACGCCGAAATAAATCGCCAGGATCTGCAATCAATGGGGGTAATTACCGCCCGTTTGGAAAATAGCGACCTGGGCACAGTTATGCCGGCCATTCAGAAAAATATCTCTCAAAAAATAATTCTGCCAAGAGGCTACCACATTGAATATGGTGGCGCTTATGCCGAGCAACAACAATCGTTCAAAGAGCTCCTGATCATACTTATTACGTCAAGCCTGCTGGTATTTGGCGTTATCCTCTTCCTGTTCAAACAGTTCAGAATAGCATTTTTGATCCTGGTAATGGCTGTTTTGGGTATTGCAGGCAGTTTTCTGGCTTTATATTTAACCAATACACCACTTAATGTAGGCAGCTACACCGGGTTGATAATGATTGTTGGGATAATTGGCGAGAATGCCATATTTACCTTTTTACAATTCAGGGAAAGCGCGCGTGAAAAAAGTGTGGATGAGGCGATTATCTATTCCATTTCAACCCGTCTGCGCCCCAAGCTGATGACAGCTTTAGGGGCCATTATAGCATTAACTCCACTTGCTTTGGGCATTGGAGCAGGCGCACAGCTGCACCAGCCTTTGGCCATTGCAGTAATTGGCGGTTTTTTGGTAGCACTGCCATTATTACTTATTGTGCTCCCAAGTATGATGCGCATTTTTTACAAATCAGGACATTTTCATGATAGTGTCCATTCTGAGCCAGGAACTGAAAGTTAGCATATCTCAAGTTTCTAAGATAAAAAACCGGCCCTGCAAAATATGCAGGCCGGTAAACGGTATAGGTATTTAATTACAATGATACAAAATCTGCTGCGCCGTCCTTAGCATCAACATCTGTTTTCTTCATATTTTCAGCAACAAGGTTTGCAGTATTTAAAGCCGAGATTCTGTTATATTTAATTTCGCCCAGGCTGATGTATCCTGAAAGGTTTGCTTTGGCATTATCATTTAAGGTGATGTTTGCCTGGAACGCATCAACGTTTAACTGTGCTGACGCAGTGTTGTATAAATCTACATTAATGTCAATTAAAGAAAGCCTTCCGAATGATTTTACTTGTGCATTGTCATAAACAGCAAGGCTGCGCAGATCGCTGGCTGTAACCCAAACTACCAGTTTTTCTGTTTTGTATGATGAGATGCATAAGGTGCCGTTTTGGTTCTGTACCAGTGCGCTTTCTTTATAGTATTGGTTATAAACCTTTATTTGGTCAGTTGCCCCGTCAGAAACGTAAAGCTCAACGTTTCCATGAACCTCAATTTTGTTGATGGTGCTTACATCGGTTAAAACAGTGTATGCCTGACTGTCTTTAGCGGTTGCGGCATAGGTGGATTGATTTATGCCGAGTACTGTTACCAGTAATAATGCGGTGGTTAAAATTATAGTTTTCATTGTTGTATTTTTTAATGATGATTATTTATTTATTATTTTACTAACTCATGCCAATATTGATACCCTGTTTATAAACATCTCATTATCAGATAAATAAATTTTATATTTATTTAAAAAGTGTTCGATAGCGTACGCTTCCTGCGCGAAGGCGTACGTTTTTCGTCCGCCGGGAAGTTTTTTCAACCGGGCATTTGCCCAAATTTCCTACAGAATTACTTTCCATATTTATAGATAAATCAAATTACCCTCTTAACATGAAAAAGACTTTATTAACCGCCCTATGCGGCGTGTTTATTACCTTATCACTACATGCGCAAACCTATGTATTAGATAAATCCATCGCTTTACCCGGCGATGCAGGATATGATTACCTTTCAATAGATAATGTGAACCATCGCCTGTATGTATCACATGGCACAACTGTAAACGTTATCAACCTTGAAACAGCACAGCCGGCCGGCGTTATTGCGGATATGAAAGGTGTGCATGGTATAGCCATTGATAATAAGGCAAACCGTGGCTTTATCAGCGATGGCCGTGCAAATGCCGTGGTTGCATTCGATCTGAAAACATTGAAAACCATTGCTACCATCCCGGTTGATGCAAAGGGCCCGGACGCTATTATGTACGATCCGTTTTCTGACCGTGTATTCAGCTTTAACGGCGAGAGCAATAATTCATCGGTAGTTGACCCTAATACACTTAAACAGGTGGGTACAGTTGACCTTGGCGGCGGCCCCGAATTTGCCGTTGCTGATGGAAAAGGCCTGATCTATAATAACCTTGAAGATAAAAGCAGCCTTAACATCATCAACAGCAAAACTTTAAAAGTTATAAAAAACTACCCTTTAGCGCCTTGTGGAGGCCCTACAGGTTTAGCGCTTGATAATGCAAACCATCGCCTGTTTACTGCATGCCGCGAAAATAAAGGTATGAGCGTGATTGATGCCAATAGCGGCAAAGTTATTACCACCCTGCCCATAGGCGCTGGTGTTGATGCTGTAGCTTATGACCCTGAAACAAAACTGATATTTTGCTCATGCGGAGATGGTACCACTACCATTATTAAACAACAAAGTGCAGATAGCTACAGCGTGGTGCAAACCCTTAAAACACCGGTGCGTGCCAAAACGCTTGCCCTTGATACCCGTACCCATAAGATCTATTTAAGTGTTGCCGAATTTGAGCCCGGTACCCGTAAAGCATTACCCAATACTTTTAAGGTAATGGTGTATAAACAACAATAGGCTTTATATATTTACAATAATTTGACTGTGATTTGCGTTTAATGTTAATAAATGAACTATAAATATAATTTTGTCGGAATATAATTTTACAATAAAATTATATTTATAGTTCATATTATTATCTTTACCCTCGATACCCCCAAAAAAAACTAATGATTAAAAGAACTGATTTCGTTTACTCGCAGGAGTCTGAGCCGCATCGTATAAGAACTAAGAAAATCCTAAAACAATTTCCACATTTAAGGCAGCTGATAGGGAAAAATCCAATGACTATTTTTGCTATTATAGGCCTGGTTGCTTTCCAGGTTATTTTGGCCTGGTTTGTTCGCGATCAGTCATGGTGGATAATTTTTGGTGCTGCTTACCTTTTGGGAGCATTTGCTGATCATGCTCTTTTTGTGATGATCCATGAGTGTACGCATAAGCTGTTGTTTAAAAATGGCAATGCCAACAGGTGGGCTGCAATGTTTTCAAATCTCCCACAAATTTTACCAAGCGCAATTTCGTTCGAAAAATATCATATCAAGCATCACTCTTTCCAGGGTGTACATGAACTGGATGCCGATCTTCCAAACAAATGGGAAGCAAAACTTATCAGCAATTCGTTTTTTGGTAAAGCCTTATGGCTGCTGTTTTTCCCGATATTCCAGATCTTCCGTTTATCGAGGCTGAAAGAAATTCACCCTGTTGATGGCTGGATAATTACCAACTTTGTTTTACAGGCAGCATTTACCACAGCAATATGGTACTTTATGGGATGGCCCGCAGTAGCATTCTTATTGCTGAGCTTCTCGTTTTCGGTTGGCCTGCACCCGCTTGGCGCCCGCTGGATCCAGGAGCACTACCTTACCCACAGCGTTGAACAGGAAACCTATAGCTATTACGGCCCGTTAAATACCGTTGCCTTTAACGTAGGCTTCCATAACGAGCATCATGATTTTCCTTCTATCCCATGGAACAAACTTCCGCAAATAAGGAAAACAGCGCCTGA
>JAQBOS010000160.1 GCA_028287925.1 Mucilaginibacter sp.
AAAAGTTAATTTATGATGGATCGAAAGAAGAAGTACTATGATGATATTCTTTTTGCGATATCACTTATTGACGAATTTTTAACCGACATTAATTTAATTTTCTCAATATATTGTTGATCGTAAAACAAAAAGTGCTGTAGAAAGACAACTGGCGATTATTGGCTAAGCTATTAAGAAAATAAAAGAAATAGATTCATCCGAGTTGATAGACTATCATAAAAGCATTATTGGTTTTAGAAATATATTAGTTCATTCTTACAATAGCATAGATGATCAGATTGTTTGGGCTATTATAAAAAAGCATTTAAAACCTTTGAAGGAAGAAGTTTCAGAAAAATTAAAAAAACAGCTAAGCAAATCATTAATTCACATATCTTCAAATTACCCAATCAACACATTTCCAAATTCTAACACCCGCACATCGGTAATCCGCACATCCGAACATTATGTTGTTTCATTTTCAAATTACCAATTCAACACATTTTCAAATCCCCTCATCCGCACATCGGTAATCCACACATCCGCACATCATCAATACCACTAAATCTATAGACAAACATTAAAGTAAGTGCTTAAAAAAAGTTATTATTACTTTAGCGGCACCCTATTTTATTTATAGCATGTCGGTAATATTTTTCACGCTTATTATACTTATTGGTTCCTATTTTGCAGGTTTATTGGGTTCATTGACCGGTTTAGGCGGGGGGGTTGTAATCATCCCGCTACTTACTTTATTGTTGAATGTCGATATTCATTATGCAATAGGGGCCTCGCTGGTATCGGTTATTGCTACCTCATCAGGCTCGGCTGCCGCTTATGTTAAGGAAGGTATCACCAACATGAGGCTCGGCATGTTTTTAGAGATAGCAACCACAGCCGGGGCCATGTGCGGCGCCATACTTGCCGTTTATATCCCAACACATTACATAGCTATATTATTCGGCGTTATCCTGCTTATGTCGGCATTACTTTCACTGCGTAAAAAGGCGGAACAAATAGTAGTTGAAAAAAGCTACCTGGCCGAAAAACTAAAGCTTAATAGCAGCTACCCTACCGCCGGCGGCGCTGTTGAATACAGTGTGCGCAAAGTAGGCGGTGGTTTTGTTATGATGATTTTTGCCGGCACCATTTCGGGACTGCTTGGTATTGGCTCGGGCGCGTTAAAGGTGATAGCTATGGATACCGTTATGCGCATCCCTTTTAAAGTATCAACCACCACCAGTAATTTTATGATAGGTGTTACTGCATCAGCAAGCGCAGTGGTTTATCTGCAGCGGGGCTATATCAGCCCGGGCCTGGTTATGCCGGTTGTTATCGGGGTATTATTTGGCGCCTTTACCGGGTCGAAGATCTTGGTTCGTACAAAGTCATCCGGATGGCTAAGGTGGGTTTTTGCTATTGTAGTATCCTTTTTGGCGGGACAGATGATCTATAATGGAATAACTGGGAAGATATAGTTGGGGTTCATGGTTGATAGTTCATGGTTCATAGAAAGAAGCAAGACAGCAAGAATCAGGAAGCAAGAAAACGCAGCTACCATCAACTATGAACTGTTCAATGAACTAAATACTAACTAAAATGAAATTTAAAGATACAGACATTCAATCACTTATAGGGCAAGTGCTGCGGGGCGGCATGATCGTATCTATGAGTATTGTTTTTTTAGGGGGCATCTTTTTTATGTACAGGCATGGGCATTCTATTCCTGATTATAAGAAGTTCAAAGGCATCCCCCCTTTTCTTCAAAGTCCGGGCAGCCTTATAAATGCTGCCATTAACTTTAAGGGGCAGGCAATTATTCAACTGGGCACAATACTATTAATTGCCACACCCATTTTAAGGGTGATATTTTCAACCATAGGTTTTGTGCTGGAGAAGGATTACCTGTATGTGGGCATCAGCGTAGTGGTGTTGCTTATTATTTTTGCCAGCATGATGAGCGGGCATGCAGGATAAAAAAAATATTTTGTTTTGTGACTTTAAAGCTTGAATATTTAAAGTGAATAATTACATTTATAATCAAATGTAATTAAGCATTTTTCAATAAACCTTTCATGGAAACAAACGACAATCCTAAACCAAAGAAAAAATTAGAACTTAAAAAAGAAGTTATTACAATACTTCAAAAGGATGAGGCCGCTAAGATTTTTGGTGGGAATTACAATGAAACAACTTTGCCTGATCCGCCGCCGCCCCATGCTTCACACTATGATACATGCATAGGATGTGCTGACTAATATTTTTCAATCCTTCATTTAGAAAAATCAAAAAAGCACCATAATAAATTTGCATGTTGCTACGAGGGGTTTTATTTGCAATCAAAAAGATCGATTTTCACCGGAATTTCGATCTTTTTTTATAAAAATAAATAAGTTTTATTCGATGCATGATCTTGAACCATTTGGTAATATAATTTTACGAAAAGTGGAGCAATTATGATATTTTACATGGCTATTTAGGTTTAGACGTTTACTTAAAAAAAACAAAAAACATCCGTAGTAGAAAGAATTATAAAATGTCTTTATGATAGCCGGATTGATGACGGGAATGAAATAAAATAGAGTTGTATTTGATCCTACATTAGGGCTGGATGTTATAAATTTCAGCTTGTCGCACGGAAACGCATTGATGCCGGATTTTGTCACGACAGCAGCGGTATAGGCTATATATTTTTAAGTTTGTATAATAAAACCAATATCGAAAGTTTCAAAAAAGCATCTGAACACTGGATGGAAGAAACCCTAAAAATGGGTAAGCCTGCTGATCGGCAATCCCAAGGCTATTTATTTCCTAAAGACGATACACTGATAGCCGATGTTAGTATGATTAGTGGATTAAGCGGAGTTTTTGCATTTCTGTCATGCTCACAGTCTGCTACACAAGGCGATTACCTATGGAATGAATGCTTCTTTTTGTCGTAAATAGTATTTAGGCGGGTGTTATTAATTTCCCCCGCCTAAACCAATCCGTTTTTGCTCCTCTTCGTTGCCGGTACGGTGGGCTGCCGCAGCTTTTACTGAAGCATTTCCAAAGTGATAGGTAAAGGTTAATCTTGCTACCTGGCTTTCCCTTTTATCAGTTACTCTAAAATTAAGGTTTTGATAATTGATATTGGTCCTATCCTGCAAGGTATTAAATATATCGTTAACGTTTAACCGTAAGCTCCCCTGTTTATTAAACAATTTTGTGCCAATACTAGCGTTTATAAAATACCGTGCCTTATTTTGAGTAATACCATAAAAAGTAGGCGATTCATACTCACCTGAAAGTACAGCGCTTACGGTTTCGCTGATCTTAAAGTTTTGAATACTGTTAAAAATAATATCCTGTGTGCCTTTATTAAGGTTCCCGTTTTGAGGATAGGCAACATACCGCTGATAGGATACATCAATGCGATAGTAAGCGCTCCACCAGCTGTTAATTACAACAGGGGCCGAAAACTTAATGCCATAGTTATAAACTTTTCCCAAATTGGTTTGCGTATTAACGCTTACCTTTGTACTGTCATTTTGATTATAAAATCGAAATTCGTAAGCATCGCTTATAATAGAGGTGTATAAGCTGGTTATTATAGTTTTATTATAAGTATGCGACAGCTCAATTGAATTTGAATATTCAGGTTTTAAATTTGGATTGCCGGCCCTGAAATCATAGGGATCAACATAATATAAAAACGGGTTAATTTCTTCATAAGCTGGCCTAGTGATGCCCCGGTTGTAGCTTAACGAAAATTCATTCTTACTGTTCTTTTTGTAGACTAACATCGCCTGCGGAAACAAGCCGAAATAATCACGGTTTATCTGCGCATCCATAGTTACCGAGTTACCATTAGCGCTGGTTTGTTCGCCGCGTAAACCCATAGTTAAGTAGATCTTATCAAATTTATTTTGATAATTTATATAGGCAGCATTTATGTTTTCGGTGTAAAAGAAATGATTACTTAAATCAGGGTTTGGCACATATTCTCCGTTAACTTCAGGTCCAAAAGTCAAAATATTATAGCTTCATGCATGGCTGTATTTATCGCCCGCCTCCAAAATAGAAGTTTTTGAAAGCGGC
>JAQBOS010000209.1 GCA_028287925.1 Mucilaginibacter sp.
TATTAACACAGGCGGCCATACCTGTGCGGTGGTTAGCATTGATACTGACGATTCACCTTGCCAGTTTGCTCCTACCACGTCAGCAGATTCGGTTAACATACCAAACCCGCTGCCAATTGGCCACAACTGTTCGGCATGGAGAAACACCAACACAATTTTTGTAATCCCCGGCGCCCCATGGCATTTCGAAATAGCCTTGGGCGATATCCAACATTATGAGGAGGCACAGATAGGGATCCAATTCAACGTGCAACATGCAGCTGCTGATTTTGCACGCAATGAAGAGGCTTTTGAAATAATTAAGACGCACCGTCGCATTTATGCCAAAACGCCGCCTTACCTGATCCCGGTGCTCAGGAAAAAACTGCCTTCGGCCGAGCTTAAGCCTGTGGTAACACTGGTTTCGAAGGGTGAAATAGAAGAAAGGAAAGGTGAAGGGTATTTACTGAGGTTCGCCGACAAAACTGCAACAGGTTTTAAAGTTTCGGGCGTAGTACCTGCGAATGCCAAAGCCGGCGATACTTTTCTTGTTCAGTTAACGGCTAATTATCCAAAAATCGGGCGTCTTCCCGCGAAGTCTATAGGCTTCCTTCAGATCCTGGTTGTGAAAGATAGTTTGCGGGTAAAAGGTAAATAAGTAAAATCCCGGTTCAACCCGTTCGCTGTATGCGTTCGCAATACAAAGGGTTGCAATTGTTCCAAACATGAATATAAGGGTTTCATTCCGTTAAGGATTGAAACCCTTTTCTTTTGCTAGAAAAACGGCGTCGTGCAGGCCTTCGACCTGCGCTAATGTATTAAGGCCTTTCAGGCCTTTAACATTGTGGTAGAACCCGAAACAAAAAGCCCTGAAAGGGCGACATCCCCCAGCGCAGGTCGAAGGCCTGCGCTGTAGAGCAATGTCATTAAGTAAAGGAATTTTCTTTCCCTCCTTCCCGTTTACGGAAGGGAGGGAGGTCGAGCGAAGCAATGACCGGGTGGGTAAATCTGCGCGCGATATTGACGCAAATGCATTGACGCAAATGCATGACGGTTTGACTCACCCGCCGCCGCTTCGCCGGACGCCTGCTCCGCTACCCCTAAATTTACTCTGCCTGGAATAAATACAAATCCCCTGTTTAACAATTCCAACCCTCACTTTAATTATTTATTTTTATGTAAATTCGTTACACAAAACACACTAACGCCTTGCTAAAACATACCATCTTGAAAAAAATATACCTGGTACTCATCTTCCTTTTATGCCTGGCTGCGGCCGGTGCCTTCGCGCAGCAAAAAAATCAGTTTGTAAAAATTGAAACGGAACAGGGGGCGTGCATCGTAAAGCTTTATAACGAAACGCCGGTGCACCGCGATAACTTTATTAAGCTGGCAAAAAGCGGTTATTTTAATGCCACCACCTTTAACAGGATCCTGAAAGGTTTTGTGATCCAGGGCGGCGACCCCGACTCGCTGTACGACAAATCAAAAACCTTAAAGCCGGAACAAAAATGGATCAGTCCCGAGTTTAACCCGGCTTTATATCATAAAAGAGGCGCGTTGGCCATGGGCCGTGATGACAATAAAGCCAAAGAATCATTCACCACCCAGATCTATATTGTGGACGGCAAAACCTATACCAATGCCCAGCTTGACGCTATAGAAAAAAAGAACGGCATCCGCATCCCCGAAAATGAGCGGGAAGTATACCGCACCATAGGCGGCACCCCGTTCTTAGACCAAAACTATACCGTGTTCGGCGAAATTGTAAAAGGAACAGACCTGATAGATAAAATAACCGCCGTAAAAGTTAATGCCGATGGCAACCCGGACAACCCAGTTTGGATGAAGGTAACAGTATTGACTCCCAGAGAAGTAACGCAAGCGTTAAAATAAGATCAAACGCATGGGTGCAAATATGGCGGCGTGGACTCACCCCGACCGTTTTTTATCCGCATATCTGCACATCAAAAATCCGCACATCCGTTGTATATTTGGGCATGCCTTTTACTTTTGCGCATCCTGCTGTTGTATTGCCTTTCGGAAAGCTTACCAAAAGCTGGCTCTCCACCACGGGCCTGGTAATTGGCAGCCTGGTTCCCGACTTTGAATATTTTTTCCGCATGCGCTTGGTAAGCAGGTACAGCCATACCTGGGAGGGCTTTGTCTGGTTCGATCTTCCTTTGGCCTACATCCTGGTAATTTTATACGAAATGTATATAAAGGATAAGCTGATAACGCACCTGCCTGCAGCGCCTAACCGCAGGCTTTTTTGGTTCAAGGGCTTCCGCACCTATTATTCGCTGGGGTATTTTATCGGTATTTTATTTTCCGTGGCAATAGGCGCCGCCTCACATATTGTATGGGACGGGTTTACGCACCCTGGCGGCATGTTTGTACATGACTTCCCGGTTTTGGAGCAGATCATCACGGTTTATGGTCACCGTATTTATGTTTTTCACTTTTTACAATATGCCAGCACTGTGGCAGGGGTATTAATTATTGCAATAGTATATTATGCGCTGCCAAAAGGCGAGCTCACCCGGGTTAAAAACATCGGTCCCTTTTGGCTGCAGGTAACACTGGTGCTGTTTGTAACCATAGCCATTAAGCTGGCAACCGGCATGCAGCTGCAGCCTCATGGCGATGTACTGATCACTGTAATAGATGGCACCCTGCTTGGAGTGATTGTAGCGAGTTTGTTAGCGGATTGATATTTTTAAGGATCTAAAAAACAAGTCATGCTGAATTTATTTCAGCACCCCACATGCTAAGTTGCCAGCATATAGTAAACCTGGCTCATGGTTACCTTTATAATGGGGTGCCGAAATAAATTCGGCATGACGTGAAAGGTGGCAATGGAAGGTGAATCGCACGGCCCCGGCTTTTTATCCGCACATCCGCACATCCCAAATTCGCACATTATTTCGCACATTTGCACATCCGCTTATTCGTACATCAACAACATGCTCCAGATCCAGGAAAACGTATCGCTAAAAAACTTTAACACTTTCGGCGTTGATGCCAAAGCCCGGTATTTTGTGGAGATCAACCACAAAGACGAGCTGATTGAGCTTTTTATGGATCCGCAATGGCAACAGATGGATCACCTTGTTTTAGGCGGCGGCAGCAATATGCTGTTACTAAAGGATTATGAAGGTTTGGTGATCCGCATTAATATCAGGGGGATTGAGCATAGGATCAGTCATAATGATGTGTATGTGGAGGCCGGGGCTGGTGAGGTCTGGAACGACCTGGTAAACTTTTGCGTAGCCCGTGAATATGCCGGACTGGAAAACCTGAGCCTGATCCCGGGCTCGGTAGGGGCATCGCCTATCCAGAACATCGGCGCCTATGGTGTGGAGCTGAAAGATGTTTTTTACAGTTGCTGTGCTTTCGAGCTTGCAACGGGCGCCTTTAAAACCTTCACCAAAGCTGATTGCCGTTTTGAATACCGCGAGAGCATATTTAAAAGTGAGCTGAAGGGACAGTATATAATAGTGTCGGTAAAGTTCCACTTGTCGATGATCCCCGATTTTAATTTAAAATACGGCGCCATTGAGCAGGAGCTTAAAAACCGCAACATCATAAATCCCACCTTAAAAGTGGTATCGCAGGTGGTTTCGCAGATCCGGGTGTCTAAGCTGCCCGATCCGTCGACCATTGGCAATGCGGGGAGTTTTTTCAAAAATCCTATAATCAGCGCCGACCAGTTTAGCGGAATCCAGGCCAAATTTCCGGACGTGGTGAATTATCCTGCAGGCGATGGCCTGGTTAAATTGGCCGCCGGCTGGCTGATAGAACAGTGCGGATGGAAGGGAAAAGTGGTTGGAAATACCGGAACATGGAAGAACCAGGCGCTGGTTTTGGTGAACCATGGCGGTGCAACGGGCGAAGAAGTGTACACTTTTTCGTCGCAAATCATAGACAGTGTGTACACTAAATTTGGCGTTATGCTACAACGCGAAGTGAATATTATTAGTTAAATAAATTTATTTAAAATAAAATTTCATCCTTTTTTCATTTGCTGTACATAACATTTCTGTTACACTTTCAAATTGCCTGTGTTGCTTCTATTGTCATTAAATTGTCTTTTAACTTATTGTTTATCAACACCATAAACAAGGATAAGGTGTACTTGTTACACACATAATTTTTGCCACTTAATATTTGTTGGGGAATTAAGTTTTCCCATTTTAAAGTTTGTAAATGGCACTATGCTTGCCTAAGTGTTGATACAAAACTTTAACAGTATGACAAAGATTGAGTTTAACACCCTAGTACTACGTCAGGCAACCTCGCTGAGGTCTTATGCACTACATTTTACCCATGACGCAGATGATGCTAACGACCTTGTCCAGGATACAATGTTGAAGGCGATAACTTATTATAATAAGTTTAAAGAAGGAACAAATTTGAAAGGGTGGTTATACACAATAATGAAGAACACCTTTATTAACAACTACCGCCGGTTTATTAAAATGAACACTTTTGTTACCAAAAGCGATGAGATCAGCTCACCAAACCTGGTATTCAGTTCAACAAAAAACCAGGGCGAGGCTAAGTTTGTGATGGACGATTTGAAAAAAGCTTTAGACAGATTGCCTGCCGATTATTATGTGCCCTTCACCATGTACTTTGAAGGCCATAAATATCATGAAATTGCCGATCATTTAACAATCCCTATCGGCACAGTAAAAACCCGCATCCACGTTGCCCGCAAGCTATTAAAGAAAAGCTTAAAAGCATACGATAACGGCATTGCCAAACCGGTTTACGCTGAATACTAAATAATTAATTAATTTCCATCTACCTATATATAAGCAAAAGCCCGGATCATTTGATCCGGGTTTTTTTGTTGTGTAGATAACAGCCAGTAATGGTGAGCTTGTGGAACCACAACGCGCGGAGAGGCATTCGCCACATTGCTCAAGACATTCCGCCGTCACACCCAATCACTTTCCCGGTCATATATTCATTTCCGGCTAAAAATAATATTGCATTTGCTATTTCTTCCGGCTTACCTACGCGCCCTGCCGGGATCTGTGCAGCGTACTGCTTAAAGGTTTCGTGTTTCTCCTGTTCGGGTAAAAAGTCCCACCAGGAAGTGTCGACCACGCCCGGCGATACCGCATTGATGCGGATCTGGGTGAGTTCTTTTGCCCAAACCGGAACCATAATTTCAAGAGCGCCGTTTAATGCTGCAAGTCCGGAGGTGCCGGGTAATTGTGCCGTTGCAGAAATGGCAGTAACTAGTGTGATGCTGCCGCCTTTGTTGATAAATGGTAAGGCTGATTGTACGGTATTCAAAATGGGCCAGTATTTTTCTTCAAAGCCTTCGCGCAATACCTGTAATGATAATCCGGCAAAATTGCCAATTCCCTTACTGCCGCTTAATGAAATTACCAGGTGATCAACAGGGCCATGGCTTTTAAAAAAGCTATCTAACGCTTCGCGATTGCTGCTGTCAATAACAGCGGTTTGTAAACCTGCTTGTGCTGCATTTTTTAGTTTATCCGGGTTGCGGCCGGTAATGGTTACCTGTGCCTGCTGGTCTTTAAACTGCCCGGCTGCAGCAAGGCCAATGCCTGATGAGCCGCCTGCAACAATTATTTTTTTGTTTTTAAATGGAGTTCCCATAGTCTGCTTTTAAATATGATGCAAATTTGGCTACATATTTAAGCAGTGCTATATACCGGTTTATGCTTTATATTGATCTAATTATGCTTTGTACGATAGTACAAAGGCGTTTCCGTTGTTCCCGCTTTAAAAAAACGATTAAAAGAGGCAGGGTCGCTAAAATCAAGCTTGTAAGCGATTTCGGCAACGGATTGATTGGTATATTTAAGTAATGACATTGCTTCCATCAGCAGCATTTCTTTAATAGTGTCTGAAGCCGTATGACCGGTTACCGTTTTTATAACCCTGTTTAGGTGGTTAGGGCTTATTGCCAGTAATCCGGCATATTCAGCCACCTGGCGTTTGGCAAGATAATGCATCCCTACCAATTTCCGGAAACGCGAGACAATGGAAGAATTATCATTCCGGCTGGCATTTATATGAAGCTGTTGTTTTTCGTAACTCCTTTTGGCTGCCAGTAAAATCAAATACAGGTACATTTTTACCGCCTTAACCCTGCCGGTATCCTGGTGCTGCAATTCATCATTAATATTAAAGATCAGCTTAATAATATTGCTGAGCTCATCTTCTGCCAGGCGGAAAAGCGGTGTGCCTGAAATATCGTAAAAAGGAAATTCAGAGGCCATTTTTACAGACGGCACAAGCTCATTCAAAAAATCGGGACTGAAGAGCATATAATAACCGAAGGCATCGGCACTAATGTTGTTTTTAGCGAATACCTGGTTTGGATAGGTTAAAGAGATAGTACGGGGCTGGTGCTGATATACGTCAAGTCCAATTTTCATGTCAAGCGTACCTTCAACCGTAATGCTTATCCTGTAAAATGCGGATTTAAGCGGTCCTATAGAACCGATCAGTCCTTCACTTGAATACAACTCAAAGCCCTCAATATGCTTTACCCTGTCTAAATTATTATAACCGAAGGCAGAAGGCGTATCTTCACGATGCACATGCCTGAACTTGTCAAGATCATAAACAGGTATATCAGTATTATGGTTTTTCATCAGCTTAAGATCCCTGCAAATTTAAATTATCTTAATTTAAATCCGAGCTTACATTTTGTAATGGATCTTCAAATTTCAACAAAAAAACTTTGTAAGGTGCAAACCCCCGAACTCCAATATTCAACTAATCTCTA
>JAQBOS010000221.1 GCA_028287925.1 Mucilaginibacter sp.
CATTGCTTTCATATTATTTCAATTGTCACTATCTTAATATTAATATAATAATTAATAAACAATATTTTAGATAATAATATTGACTTTTAGATAAACAAAAATAAACCAACGCTTATGAAAATTTCTAAACATTTACTTTACCCCACAATTGCTCTTGCAATATCGGGATCATTATTTACAGGCTGTAAAAAAGGGATGGACTTTCAGTCAAAAACACCTCAAACAGAAGCAGCGGTAACATCAACCAGTAAACTGCATTTGGATGCTGTTACATTAGCACAGGATTTTGAGGTTGGCAGCACCAGTCCAAAAACTGCTTATGATGTTTCGCCAACAGGGTCAAGCAGTGGGGATAATGTTACCCTGCAGGGTAATTCATGGAATTTGTATGATGCCCTTATCGGTAATTTAAGCGGCGATCTTAAAAATGGCTCATGGGCCGCACGCATCCGCAACACAGGTAAAATAACCATGCTTTATAATGTTACCACAGGGATAGCAACGGTAACCATAAAACATGGTACCTATGGCAGCGATAGCCCAAGCACCTGGGGATTATGGTATTCCATCGACAGCGGCAGCAGCTGGGCGCAAAGTGGCAGCAATATTACTACCACATCAACCTTGCAAACACAAAGCTTTACTATTAATGTTACCGGAAATGCCCGTTTGGAGATCCGTAAATTAAGCGGCGGCACTAACAGGATTGATATTGATGATATAACTATCAATGACAACGGAAGCACCGGTGGTGGTGGCGGTACCGTATTAACCGGGAAAAAATTCCTTTTTGACGCTACCAAATATGAAAACGCAGGCAGCGCTGACTGGCAAATTGATGCAGACGGTACCGAAAATGTTCCTATTTACACCGGCGGTACAACTGTTGAAACCAAGGCACAACGCATCCCAACCCCATCATACACCGGCATAACTTCAACTACTGCCGAAACTTATTGGAAGGGTGCTCTTTCTTCGTGGGCGGTTGCGCTTGTTAAAGACGGCGAACTGGTTGAAACATTGCCTGTTGGCACCGCTATTACTTATGGCAACAGCAGCAATCCGCAGGATTTAAGCAATTACGATGTATACGTTGTTGTTGAGCCAAACCGCTTATTTACTACTGCCGAAAAAACCGCCATTATGAACTTTGTATCAAACGGTGGTGGTTTAATGATGGTTGCCGACCATACTGCGGCTACTACAGGCGGCACAGATTCAAATGGTTATAACCCAAGCGACAGGGACGGCGACGGCTTTGATTCACCCCGTGTTTGGAATGATTTAATGACCAACAACGGGATCAACAATACCCATCCTTTCGGCTTTAATATCGATTATATCGACATTAACGATCAGCCATCAAGCAACGTTTACACCGGCACAAACGCTAACGCACAAAAAGTGCTGAACGGTGCGGCAGGCACAGCTTCAAAACTGGCATTTTATGATGGCACAACTGCTACACTTTTCCCGGCTGACAACGCTAATGTACAGGGCCTTTTCTGGCGAACAAGCTTTACCAACGGTGGCAACACCGGCGTAATGGCTTTGCTTTCTACTTATGGTACTGGTCGTGTTGTATTTATCGGCGACAGTTCGGATGCTGATGACGGAACCGGCGATACCGGTGATAGCTTATTTAATGGCTGGTCTGGCGATGCACCTTCTGGGTTTACTTCACATCCCGCTTTCCACCTCAATGCTTCTTTATGGTTAGCTAAAGCTCAGTAGTTTTTATTTTTAGATTACACTGATTTTTATTGGTGATTGCACAGATTATTAGATTGATTACACCGATTGTCGAGGAGATGATCGGTGTAATTTTTTATCCGCTTTTTTCAACCATGATGCGCTCGATTTAAGGGTTTCCTGATGTTTTAATAGTGGTGATCTTTTAATTTTTTATTTGCCTGGTGCTTTGATCATGGCAATCCTTAAATCTTCTGAACCGGGATTTGTGGGATTAAAGGATTTTTCTGATGATATGGTCGTGGCAATCTTTTAAACCATGATGCGCTTGATTAAAAGATTTGCTTGGTGCTTTGATCATGGCAATCCTTAAATCCTAAAAATCATGGTTCAAAAATAAGCGCTTAATCAAAAGCATATAGTTATTAATATTAAGTTAATGTAGATAATAGATATTTGTAGTATAAATTACAAAATACATGAGATTCAGAAAAATTTTTATCTATGCCGGTTTAGTCCTGCTAATTGCGAGTTGTAAAAAAGATACTAAAATGCCGGGCACCGGCGGAACAACCTCGCCTGCGCCTACTCCTTATATTATTACCGAAACCTTTGAAAGCGGGAGTAAAAACAGCTATGCTGCGGCTGATATAACACTAAGCACCGGATCATGGAATTTTAACAATGCTTTAATAGGTAACCTTGCCGGTGATGTAAAAGATGGTAACTGGGCCGTAAGATTAAAAACCGGCGATATTGCTATGAACTTTGATATTAACGGTTTAAAGCAAATCAGTATTAAACATGCCAAATATGGAGCGGACGGCAGCTCGACCTGGCAATTAAAAATGTCGACAGATGGCGGTACCACCTATACCCAGCTGGGTGCCGACATTAATGAGACCAATACCACGTTAGTTATCGATTCATTTAAAGTGAGCGTTACGTCCAAAGTCAGGTTTGAAATTGTAAACACCGGCACAACCAGGATAAATATTGACGACATCTCCTTTAAGGGCACAGGTGATCCGGGGATCACTGTTGGTCTGCCTGATACTACAGGTACCGGATCAGATACCACAGGCACGGGCACGGTAGCTAAAACCCGTGGTGTTACCATTGGCACAGACGCCCCGCCGGCAAGTGGTGACAACAGCGATCTTTTATTTGGAAATCCTTCGGGCGCGGTTACAAGCACCGTTATGATGGATAATTACTTGATTGATATGGGTTATTACGTTGAATCGTATAACAGTACGAAAGCCGAGCCGAATTGGGTAAGCTGGCACTTAGATGCCAGTAATACAACCGGTGTGAGCGACCGCCTGAATAATTTTGCCGGGTTTAACGGTTTGCCATCAAGCTGGTTCACCGTGCAAAGCAATAGTTATAATTATAGTACCTATGGTTTTGACAGGGGGCATAACTGTCCGTCGGCCGACAGAACAAGTTCTGTGGATGCAAATTCCTCTACATTTTTAATGACAAATATGATCCCGCAGGCACCTCAAAATAACGAGCAAACCTGGGCAAACCTGGAGAATTATTTGCGCGAACAGGTAATTGCCGGCAACGAGGTTTATATTATTATGGGCAGCTATGGCACTGGCGGCACCGGGATTCATGGCGCGTTTAACAGCATAACCACCACCGATAACGGCCATATAAATGTACCTTCCAATGTATGGAAAGTAGCGGTTATTATACCTGTTGGTAATAATGATATAAGCAGGGTATCTACATCAACAAGGGTAATTGCCGTAAATACCCCGAATGTGAATACCATAAATTCAGATTGGAAACAATATATTGTAACGGTACGTGATATTGAAAAAGCTACCGGGTACAATTTATTATCCGCTTTACCGCAATCAGTTCAGGATGTTATTGAACTAAAAAAAGATGGTGGGATTTAATTTTATCTTTTGATTGCACCGATTAAATAGTGTGATTGCACAGATTTTAAAACACAGGTTATTGAGGAAATGACCGGTGTTTTTTATTTACATTTACACATCGCTTTTTAAAAAATCGCGCAACCTTTCAGCACAATATCCGCCGAAGGCGGGGAAAATTTTTTGAGTTTTAGGAGTGCTCTCTCCATGTCATTGCGAGGTACGAAGCAATCGCGAACTATGTAAGTCTGCTATGCAAAGTTAAACACCATTCTATTCCCTCGGTATAGCTACGAGGTTGCCACGCTGCGCTCGCACTGACATAAGGGAAGGTTAAAATTTTACAATCCCAGTTTAGCTGAGATCTCCAGCATCCGTTCAATTGGTTTTACTGCGCGTTCAATAATATCCAATGGTACAGTTACTTCAGGGTATCCATTTTTTAAGCACAGGTACAATTTTTCTAATGTATTCCTTTTCATATGCGGGCAATCATTACAGGCGCAATTGTTATTTGGTGGGGCCGGGATAAATGTTTTATCCGGGTTTTCCTTTTGCATCTGGTGTAAAATTCCTGCTTCTGTTGCTACAATAAATTCATTAGCCGGGTTATTGGTAGCATATTTTAAAATACCTGTTGTTGACCCTATATAATCTGCCAGTTGTAGTATAACATCTTCACATTCAGGGTGTGCAAGTAGTTTTGCTCCGGGATGCCTTTCTTTTAGCCGGGTTATTTTCTCTCTCGAAAAGATCTCATGTACCATACAGGCACCATTCCATAAAACCAGGTCCCTTCCTTTTTTCTTTGCTACATATGCCCCCAGGTTTTTATCGGGACCGAATATTATTTTCTGATCTTTCGGCAGGCTTTCAACAATGCCAACTGCATTGCTGGATGTGCAAACTATATCGCTCATGGCTTTTAGTTCAGCTGTGCAGTTTACATAAGTTATAACCAAATGGTCAGGATATTTTTCCTTAAACTTTTTAAACAAATGCGGCGGACAGCTATCAGCCAGTGAGCAGCCTGCTTTTAAGTCGGGTAATAAGACTTTTTTTGATGGCGATAAGATCTTTGCTGTTTCGGCCATAAAGTGAACCCCGGCAAAAACAATAATATCGGCATCCGTTTTTGCGGCTTGTTGTGATAATCCCAAACTATCGCCAATATAATCGGCAATATCTTGAATATCTGGTTCCTGGTAATAATGGGCAAGGATAACAGCATTTTTTTCCTTTTTTAATTTTTCAATCTCATCAAACAGGTCCAGGGAAGGGTCAATCTCTTCCTCTACAAAACCTTTCACATTTATTTCTTCGAAGGTATCCATTTCAACAATTCAATTAATAACAATTACTTTTTATATATAAATAAAACTATTGTTATTGGTGTGTTAGTTATGTTTAAAAGTATTTTTAAAACAGGGGTAAAATATTTCTTTTAATAATTTATTAACAATTAATGTGCATTATTAAGTGCCTATTTAACTCATTTTTAGATTTATGTAAATAGCTAAAATTACTTTTAAAACATTTTTGTTAATACTTTATTACTTTTCAAAATGTTAGCTTTGGCACTTATTAGGCTCATAAGTAAGTTAAAAATTATTGAATTTTGAGCTCTAAACACGGGTTATCAACTAATCAATTACTTATTAAGTTTTTGCTTACACAAAATTAACATCTTTTACCCGGGTTATTAACATCATAGATAAATTTACAAATAGTACATATAATTATGACCAGAACTGTTGATTTCCTGGTAGTAGGATCAGGCATAGCAGGATTAAGTTTTGCCCTTAAGGCGGCCAAACATGGTAAAGTTCTGATAGTTACGAAGAGTAACGAGGACGAATCAAACACTAAGTACGCCCAGGGCGGTGTTGCCGTGGTTGTTGATAAGAAAGAAGATTCTTTTGAAAAGCATATAGAAGACACCCTTATAAGTGGTGATGGCCTTTGTGATAAAGAAGTTGTTGAGGCCGTTGTAAAAGAAGGTCCGGCCCGGATCCGTGAGATTATTGACTACGGAACCAACTTTGATAAAACAAATGAAGGCTTTTACGATCTTGCAAAAGAGGGTGGGCATTCTGAATTCAGAGTATTACATTATAAGGATATTACAGGTTATGAGATCGAAAGATCTTTATTGGAAGAAATCCACAGCAATCCTAATATTGAGATTTTAACCCATTATTTTGCTGTTGATCTGATAACACAGCATCATTTAGGTGTATTTGTTGATAAGCAAAGCACTGATATTACTTGTTACGGGATCTATGCTTTTAATAATGAAACAAAAAGTGTGGAAAAGATCCTTTCTAAGGTTACAGTTATGGCATCGGGTGGAGCAGGGCATATCTATTCAATAACTACTAATCCTACAATAGCTACCGGTGATGGTGTTGCTATGGTTTATCGGGCAAAAGGAAAGGTTAGAAATATGGAATTTATCCAGTTTCATCCTACCGCTTTATATAATCCGGGTGAATATCCTTCATTTTTAATATCAGAGGCTGTCCGCGGATTTGGCGGTGTATTAAAACGGACTAACGGCGAAGAGTTTATGCAGGAGTATGATGAACGAAAATCATTAGCTCCGCGTGATATTACCGCCCGTGCCATTGATGCGGAAATAAAAAAATCGGGTGAGGATTTTGTTTATTTAGATGTAAGGCACCGAAGTAAAAAAGATATCCTGGCGCATTTTCCAAATATTTATGCCAAGTGTTTGGATATAGGTATAGATATGACAAAGGATATGATCCCGGTTGCGCCTGCCTGTCATTATATGTGCGGTGGTGTTATGGTTGATCATGTAGGAAGATCATCACTGATGCGCTTATATGCGTGCGGGGAGTGTTCATCTACAGGGCTGCATGGAGCTAACAGGTTAGCTTCCAATTCATTATTAGAAGCGCTGGTTTTTGCACACAGGATTTATAAAGACGCTATTAACCAGGTGGATACGATTACAATCCCGGAAAATATCCCTGATTGGGATGAAAAAGGCGTGCAACTTTCAAACGAAGATATCCTGGTTACACATAATGTACGCGAGATGCAAAAGCTGATGAATGATTATGTGGGAATTGTAAGATCTGATTTTAGATTAGAGAGAGCCATGCGCCGTTTAGGCTTATTGCATGAGGAAACTGAAGATTTTTATAAGAAAACTAAGTTATCGGTAAAGCTTTGTGAATTAAGAAATTTGATCCAGGTATCATACCTGGTTGTAAAATCGGCCATGATGCGGAAAGAGAGCAGGGGCCTGCATTCTACTACTGATTATCCCAAGCATGCGGATGTTATTGAGGATACGGTATTCTGAACCGGGATTGGACCGGGATTTACGGATTTGAGGGATTAGTGAAGGATGTCTGATGTGACTAAAGAAGTAATTAGAGTTAAATAATAAAGAGGTTAAATTGTTGATTTTTTTAAATGGGCTTGTTTGAGTTTTTTAAGGGGAAAAAGAAATTAGAATTGGATATAAACAATAGTTCGCTAATTGAACTGTTAGACAAAGGGGTATTGTTTGAGGATAATAATAAATTTTTAAAGTGGGGAACTGCCATAAAAGATTTAAAGGATGTAGAGGTAAAGGAAAAGCTATTTGCCGATAGGACGGTGTACCATTGGGGCGAACAGAGAATTTTAAATGGGCTTAATTTAGGGTTAACTACTACTTATTGGAATCATAGGGAGGATAGTGTTTATAAAAGATTTAATTCAATTAATTTTTCTATTGCAGGAGATGAAGCAAATAAATATCTCGACTTAATAAAAGCGCACCTGGAAAATAATTTTGGTGTAGCGATTAAAAAGGATATTTCAGATACCCAGGTAACATTGGATTGGCTGATAAGTGATACAAGGCTGCACCTGTATTTTTTCGAGCAACAGGTTTATAAATTAAATTTTGAAATAAGCCGGATATAAAAAATTTGCCATGCGAATAGAGCCTGCTGACAAAACAGTGTCAGCATTTTAATAAAGGTTTTTACGGACTTTTGGAGTGGATCGTTTTTTAGTCAATATGAATATGTTGAGCGAAATAGATGAGAATATAGCTGTTATTAATTATGAGCCTGGATGGCGGCAATTATTTAAAACGGAGGAAAGAGAAATTAAATCTGCTGTAAACGAAAGCGAAATTTGGATTGAACATATAGGAAGTACTGCAGTTACAGGGTTAATAGCCAAACCTATTATAGATATACAATTAGGGATAAGTGACTGGATATTATTGGAGGAGGTAAAGCCTATATTGATAGCCCTGAGATATGAATATTTTGGAGAAGCGGGAGTACCCGGCCGGCATTATTTCAGAAAACGTAGAGACAACGCTTTTAATGTGCATGTTATACTACGGGAAAGCACGCTGTGGGCTAATAATATATTGATAAGAAACTATCTTAAAAATAATAAGGCTATTGCTGATGAATATGGAAGATTAAAGTTGCTGGCGATAGAAAAAGGATTTAATACGTTGCTTGCTTATTCTGATCATAAGAACTCATTTATAAAGGGGTTGCTTGATAGGGCAAAGCATAAATAACGAATGCTGAGGTAATCTGTGGAATTACTTTATTATGAGGAATAGAAAGGTTTTTAAAGAGCGGAAAACGGGATTCGAACCCGCGGCCTTCAGTTTGGGAAACTGATGCTCTACCAGCTGAGCTATTTCCGCTTATGCTTATATTAAATAGATTTCACCGATTTGGATATGATTAAATGAATAATCAGTGCAATCAGAATTTAATCACATCAAACATAAATAAAATTTGTTATCTAAAAAGAATAAATCACTAATTCACTAACTCAACAATTCACTAATTAAAAATATATGCCTGTTATACTGCCTGTTAAAAATATGGAACCCGCATGGGGAAAGGACTGTTTTATCGCACCAAATGCAACTATTGTTGGCGATGTAGTAATGGGCGATAATTGTTCTGTTTGGTTTAATGCGGTTATAAGAGGGGATGTGCACTATATAAAGATAGGGAACAACACTAATATACAGGATGGGGCCGTTATCCATGCCACCTACCAGTATGCTCCAACGAATATTGGGAATAATGTATCAATAGGTCATAATGCCCTGGTGCACGGCTGTACGCTTAAGGATAACGTTTTAATTGGGATGGGCGCTATTGTTATGGATCATTGCATAATAGAGGAGTATGTGATTATTGCCGCTGGATCTGTTGTTTTGGAAAAAACAATCTGCGAATCTGGCTTTATGTATGCCGGAACACCAGCAAAAAAGATCAAGCCACTTACTCCTGAACAGAAGGAAATGCTTGATCGTTTACCTAATAATTATATAATGTATTCAGGCTGGTTTAAGGAGTAACAGGCTCTTTCGGAATAGTTATTGGTGTTACCTGTTCCCAATTTGCCCTTAATGTTATTGGTGTGTCATCAACCCAAATATTTTCCGGCTGTACTTTTTGTTTTACATTCCCACTGTCCCATTTACCATTATTGTTGGCATCGTAAATAACACGTACAGTATATTTTCCGGTTAAATAATTTTTATAGACGAGCGATGTTGTTTTTTTGATCACATCGCTTCGCACTAGTTCTTTCTGCTCGTTAATTACTTCAACTATATATGCCTTGCCTGTATCGGGTACTGTTACAGCCAGGGTTAACAAACTATAATTTTCCTGTTTATCAACAACGAATTTTTTAGGTATGCGTCTATTTTTATCACCATAAATATCAGTTATAGCGCTGCCCTCTAAAGTAAGTATATAATTATCATTTTGCTTCCATCTATAATTTACAATAAGGTTTTTCGGGTTGCTGGTATCCTTTTGTACTGTGAAGTTACTTACTTCAGCCGAATCTTCTTTTAGGGTGATCAATGAAGTCTCAAATGTTTCTATAGGATAGAAACCCTTGATCAGTAAATTTGTACCAGGCTTTAAACGGCCATCGCCGGTAACATTGTAGCCAATTGTAAAATTACGGGTAAAGGATTCTTTCCTGCCTTTTCTCCGTGTTAAAGTATCAAGAGGTTTATTATTATCCCAAATTGCTACGCGGATAGAATCAAAATCCATATTCCGCATATATAAAGTAGCTGAATCGCGAGTTTTACTGAAGTCCACAATTTTATATTTATCGAAGTCGGGCGGGTATACAATTTTTAATTCCGGTTTGTCAAGCTTCCTGTTAAACGTAAAAAACATTTTTCCGTCAAGGTCAAATCTGTATTCGGTAGCTCTGAATTTTGTTGGTGTTTGTTTAAACAGGTTTAGCTGGACATTTGAAGTATCCGTTGTTAAATGAATTATCTTTTTATTAAAAGCAATCAGTTCATTGTCGTTATCGTATATTTTATTTGGGCTTGTTTCTTTCAATGCGTAAATGCGGTAATCATCCGGGTGCAGGTTATTAAGGGTGAATCTGCCGGCACTGTCAGTGGTTGCATAAACGGTTGGTTTCTTTTTTCCGAATAACAGTGAATCCTGCTTCAGGGTAAAAAGCATAACCGTTGCATCTTTTTCTTTTAGCTGGGTTGCTGTATTTGTTACCGTTCCCGAAATACTTAGCGAGTCGATGTGCTCACCTGTCGAAAACACATAGGTGAAGTTTTTTAAAACGTTTGACTCATTTACATCTGCGATAGCCTTTCCAAAGTTTATAACATAGGTTGTATTTTTCTCGAGCGTATCTTTAAGCGTTATGATGAGGCTTTTTTTACTCGCCTTATATTCCGGTAATTTTGCAGGAGTAGGGCTTAAACTTATTTCGGAGTAAATATTTGTTAGTTTAAAAAACTCATCAAAATCCAGCTTAATTATTTTGCTGTTAAAATGACGGGTCATATTTGGAGGAGTAGCCAGCAATAATTTCGGTGGATCATGATCCCGCGGCCCGCCCTGGGGTAATTGACGACTCGCGCAGCCAAAAGTCAGCAAAATGATGTAAAAAGCGAATAAGAGAGATCCAAAAAAAACAGCTTTTTTATTTAACATTGTTTTTAAACGCTATAAACGATTTTTATATTTTAATGATATGGGATATTAAAAAACCAAAATAATTGATCTAATGTAAAATTATTATAACTAATTAATTATCAGTTATTTAAAACACTATCTTGATATGTGAACCATTAAAACTGAGATATCTGATGGTGTTACACCCGAGATCCGAGATGCCTGGCCTAAAGTACGTGGTTTTATCTTCATTAATTTTTCTCGGGCTTCTTTTGAAAGTGACACAAGTTGATTATAATTGAATTCAGAATTTATTTCTTTGTCTTCCATTTTTTTCATCCGGCCAACAATTTCCATTTCCTTTTCAAAGTAACTCTCATATTTGATTTTTATTTCAGCTTGTTCAATAGTTTCTTTATCATAATTTAAAAGCAGCCCGTTTAGTGTCTCGTCTGCTTTCCGCAGATCTTCAAAACCAACCTGGGGCCGGCTCAGTAAATTAAATAGTTTTGCATTTTGGCTAAGCGCGCTTGTTCCTAAATCTTCGAGCAAACCATTAACACTTCCGGGGTCAATTGACTTGGAACGGGTGTAAGCAACAATACTGTCTGAGTTTTTTATTTTGTTATTTACCTTTTCTAATCGTTCATCATTTATTAAACCGAGCTCATGACCAATAGGGCTTAACCGGATATCTGCATTATCCTGGCGCAGAAGTAAACGATGCTCAGCTCTTGAAGTAAACATGCGATAAGGCTCCTCGGTACCCTTTGTAACCAGGTCATCTATTAAAACTCCGATGTATGATTCAGATCTTTTCATGATCAGCTCGTGTTTATCATGAATTTTTTGATGTGCATTAATGCCCGCTATAAAGCCCTGGGATGCGGCTTCTTCATAACCCGTTGTTCCGTTTATTTGTCCGGCAAAGTATAAATTGCTGATCAGTTTTGTTTCGAGGGTTAAACCTAGTTGGGTAGGTGGAAAATAATCGTATTCTATAGCATACCCGGGTCTGAACATTTTTGCCTTCTCAAAACCCGGAATTTGGATCAGCGCTTTATACTGGATATCTTCTGGCAAAGAGGTGGAAAAACCATTTACATAGATTTCTACTGTGTTCCATCCTTCGGGTTCAACAAAGATCTGGTGACGATCGCGCTCGGCAAAACGATTTATTTTATCTTCAATAGATGGGCAGTATCTTGGCCCTAATCCTTTGATCCGTCCGGTAAACATGGGTGACTTTTCGAACCCTTCTTTCAATGTTTCGTGGACGTTCTTGTTGGTATAGGTTATCCAGCAGCAACGTTGTTCTTTAGCTAATTCAACGTCAGTAAATGAAAAACGACCACGCTCCTCATCTCCCCATTGTTCTTCCATTAAGCTGTAATTTAAACTACGGCCATCAACCCTTGGCGGGGTTCCGGTTTTCATTCTTCCGGAGTCAAAGCCTAACTGTACCAATTGCTCGGTTAATCCTGTTGCTGCTTTCTCGGCTGTTCTGCCTCCGCCAAAGCGTTTTTCGCCAATATGGATTAAACCATTTAAGAAAGTTCCATTTGTTAAAACGACAGCATCGGCCTCAATTTCTATTCCTAACGATGTTTTTACGCCAGCTATTGTATTGTTTTTAACCAGCAGAGATGTTACTGTATCCTGCCAAAAATCTACATTAGGGATCCGTTCAAGGGATAATCTCCACTCTTCGGCAAAGCGCATTCTATCACTTTGTGCTCTGGGGCTCCACATAGCCGGGCCTTTAGAGCGGTTTAACATGCGGAATTGAAGGGAGGTTTTATCGGTAATTATACCTGAATAACCACCCATGGCATCAATCTCACGCACAATTTGCCCTTTGGCAACGCCACCCATAGCAGGATTGCAGCTCATTTGTGCTATAACTCCCATGTTCATGGTTATCAATAGTACCGATGAGCCAAGGTTTCCTGCTGCTGCTGCTGCTTCACAGCCAGCATGACCGGCACCCACAACTATTACATTATATTTCTTAAACATTTTAACTTCGATGTTCCACGTGGAACAATTTTATTGTTTGTTTTATTATGTTCCACGTGGAACATAATA
>JAQBOS010000228.1 GCA_028287925.1 Mucilaginibacter sp.
AAGAGAGCTGCTGCAATATAACTACAGTTGTAATGATGAGGAAAATAGAAATGATAAACTGGAACACGATCAGTGATTTTCGTACACCCTGCCCCGAGGTAAATGAAAAGCCTGATTTTAAGATCCGGATAAGTTTAACCCCTGATAATAATAAAGCAGGATAAGCCCCTGCGGCAAAGCCTATTGCAATGCCTAATAAAACTAAACTCCCCAGTATAACAGGATCAAACAATGCGTTAAACTGAATGGCCTTACCTGATATTTGGTTAAATGATGGCAGTAGTACAAAAGCTAAGCCTATCGCGAGCAATACCCCAACACCGGTAACAAAAAGTGACTCGCCAATAAACTGCCTGAACAACTGACCTTTTGCAGCACCCATAACTTTACGGATCCCGATTTCAGCGCTGCGACCGGCAGATTGTGCTATTGAAAGATTTACATAGTTTACACAGGCAATAATCAATATCAGTACAGCAACTATTACCATTATGTAAATATAGGTTATGCTGCCATTTGGTTCTAAGTCGCTGGAAAGGCTTGAGTACAGATGTACACTTGTTAGCGGCTCAAGGTGGTAAGTTAAATACTGGCTGCCTATGAGTTTAAGTTCACCTTTACTGACTGATCTCATATAAAAGGCTATCTGTTTTTGTAGCGGCTGAATTTGATCCTTATCTTTTAACAACAAGTAAGTAATATAATTTGCTTCCCACCATTTTTCCTTTTTGGAAGCGCTGAGCTTATTAAATGAAATGATAAAATCAAATTTTATCTGTGAGTTTTCAGGCGCATCCATTGCCAAAGCAGAAACCATAAAATTCTGATCGCCGATTTTTAACATTTTCCCTATCGGGTTTTCTGTATCAAAGTACTTTTTGGCAACCTTTTCTGTTATGATTATCTTATCTGTTGTATTTAAAGCCGAGGCATCTCCTTTAATAAGTTTAAAAGAAAATATTTTAAAGAATGAAGGGTCGGCATAAAGAACATTATTTTCTTCAAACACCCGGTTATTATAGGTTATTACACCACTGCGTTTCTCTAATCGCACAAAATCAACCAGTTCTGGGAAGGTTCTTTTAAATTGAGGCCCAACCTTTGTGCCGGTAACAGCAATCTTTTGTGCAGCTCCACCAAGACCATATTCCATGGTTACCCTAACTATCTTATCAGCGTTTTCATTAAAGCGATCATACCCTAGTTCGTTTTTAATATATACGCCAATTAATAAACAGCTCACAATCCCAACGGTTAAGCCTGTAATATTTACAAAAGCATAAAGCCTGTTTTTCTTAAGATTTCTCCAGGCTATTTTGAAATAATTCTTTAACATATTATTTGGTCATTAGTCATTTCGCTGTGCTGTCATTGGTCATTAGTCATTAGTCATTTCGCTGTGCCGTCATTAGTCATTGGTCACTTCGCTGCGTTTTTATTGGCATATTGGTTTGCATCATTCACTAATGACTAATGACCACTGACTATTCCGAACGCAAGCTTTTCACCGGATTCATCAGTGCGGCTTTTGCAGATTGAATGCTTACCGTAACTAAAGCAATCATTATTGCGATAACGCCCGATAGTACAAACACCCACCAATCAATGGTAGTCCGGTAGCTATAATTTTCAAGCCATTTATGCATTGCTACCCACGCCAAAGGCGATGCGATACACAAAGCTATTAAAACTAAAATTAAAAATTCTTTTGATAATAAAGTAAATAACGAGCCTACGCTTGCACCCAATACTTTACGGATACCAATTTCCTTTATTCGCTGTTCGGCAGTAAACATGGCTAATCCAAGTAACCCAAGGCACGAAATAAATATAGCTAAAAAAGCGAAAGCATTTGAAAGTTTGCCTACAATCTGCTCACTTATATATTGCTTTTGATATTCAGCGTCGGCAAAATAATAGCTGAACTGAAAATTGGGATTTAACTCCCTGCAAAGCTTTTCGGCGGATGCCAGGGCCTGTTTGGTTTGACCGGGTTTTGTACGGATCAGCGCCATGCCATAATTATTTTCTTCGCCGAAATGAATGATCAATGGTAAAATGGGATCGTGCAACGAGTTAAAATGGAAATCTTTTAATACGCCTACAATTGTTCCTTTTTTACCCCACATAGTAAATGGCTTGCCGATGGGATTGGTATAGCCAATTCGTTTTAAGGAGGTTTCATTAATTATATAACCTACGGAATCAGTTGCAAAATCTCTTGAAAAGTCTCTTCCGCTAACCAGTTTAAGCTTCATGGTTTTTACAAAATCATAACCAGTTGATACCTGTGTAAACATAACGTTTACATTAGGGTCTTTTCCATCCCATTTAACACCGCTTGTAGTGCTGCCAAAGTTGGTTGGTGAGTCGGAGATCCTGGTAATTTGCTGGATTCCGGGCATATTAAGGCCTTCATCTTTAAAAATCTTATATTTAGCTGGAAGATCACCTTCTAACGGAATATAGATCAGGTTTTCCCGATCATAGCCCAAATTCTTTTTCTGAATGTAATTAACCTGTTTTGATATTACTATGGTACCAATAATCAGCACAACAGACAATACAAACTGAAATACCACCAGCCCTTTACGGAACCATGCTGCGCCTGTACTTAATTTTACTGCACCTTTAAGTACCTTAACAGGGTTAAATGACGACAAGAATAAAGCCGGGTAGCTTCCTGATAATAAACCTGTTATAAGGGTTAAACCAATCAACCCCAGCCAAAAACTGATCTGGCCAAAAGGAAAGTCGATTTGCTTTTGGGTAACCGAATTAAATACCGGTAACAACAGCATTACTATAACCAGGGCTATAATTGTGGCAAAGCAGGTAAGCAAAATAGCCTCGCCTACAAATTGCCTGATCAAAACAGAACGTACTGCTCCTACCACCTTCCTTACACCTATTTCACGCGCCCTTTTAACAGACCGGGCAGTAGTTAAATTCATGAAGTTAATACAGGCAATCACCAGGATGAATACGGCTATTATGCTAAAAAGGTGCACATATTCAATCCGGCCGTCTTCAGGCTTTCCATTCTTAAAATTATTATGAAGGTAAACATCTTCAAATTTCTGGATCCCCAATTGTTCACGGAAAGCTGCGCTTTGGTCTTTATCATAAGTATCTAAAAAGTGGGCTATTTTTTTATCAAATAATACGGCGTCAGTTCCGGCACGCAGCATTACATAAGCAATTGGCCCGTTATTCCCCCAATCCTTTGCCCACTTATTTTCATCTAAAAAACTGTCCCAATTGATTAAAAACTCAAATTTATTCGCTACATTATGAGGAAGGTCTTCAAAAACTGCCGTTACTTTAAAGTCCTTTTTATTTTCATAACGAATGGTTTTACCGATAGCTTCCTGCGGGCTGCCAAAAAAGTCAACGGCCATTTTGCGGGACAAAGCAATACTTAAGGGCGTGTTCAATGCCGTTTTCGCATTACCCTCGATTAGCGGGTAGCTAAACATTTTAAAATAGTCGGCACTTGCAGATGTTCCTTCCAGTTTCAGGATCTTGGTTCCCACCTGGAAGGTATTCTGGTTATTCCATGCCATCTGTACTGCATATTCTACCTGTGGCAATGTTTTCTTCATTTCATCAGCCAATACGCCGGGAACGGAGTATTGGCCCATAATTTTATGATCGTAATATTGGCGCTCAATAACAGCATATAGCCTGTCATTATTTTTGTGAAATGAGTCAACACTCAATTCATTTTGCACCCATAATATAATGAGAACACTGCAAGCCATTCCAAGCGCCAGGCCCAGGATATTTATGATTGAAAAGAATTTGTTTCTCCACAAATTCCGCCACGCGATTTTTAAATAGTTTTTTATCATTGTATATGGTCATTAGTCATTGTGTCATTCGCTTCGCTGTCATTGGTCATTGGTCATTCGCTTCGCTGTCATTAGTCATTGATAATTCGCTTTGATGTTATTGGTTTACCTCATTCACTAATGACCAATGACAAACCTCATTCCCCCTTTAAACTTTTCACAGGGTTTGTTAATGCCGCTTTTACAGCCTGGAAACTTACAGTTATCAGTGATATTAAAACTGTTATAAAAGCTGCCAAAACAAAAACCCAGATACTTATTGTTATACGGTATGAATAGCCTTTTAGCCAGGTATACATAGCCCACCAGGCAATTGGGGTTGCAATTACGAAGGAGATCATCACCAGCTTTAAGAAATCTTTTGACAGCATGGTTGTAACCCCTGCAACAGATGCACCCAACACCTTTCGAATCCCTATTTCCTTGATCCGGTTTTGAGCCATGTAGGCTGCAAGGCCAAACAAGCCAAGGCATGATATAATAATGGTAAGCCCTGCAAAAAGACTGGCCAGGGTGCCAATTCTTTGTTCATCGCCAAACTTACTGGCATACTCCTGGTCAACAAAATTGTATTCAAACGGGTATTCAGGGTTATATTTTTTGAATACCTGTTCGGCCCGTTTTAAATTTTCTGAGGTATTATGTGCGTTATTCAGCTTAAAGTGGATAACGTTAAACCATGCTTTGGGCCCCTGGATCAGCATATGTTTTACAGGTTCGTAGGGTGACTGTAATATAAAATCCTTAACCACGCCCACTACGTGCCACAACTGAGCATCTTTACCCTCTCCGTTTCTTACTATCTGTCCCACAGGATTCTTAAATCCCATAATTTTAACAGAGGCTTCGTTCAACAGCATTGCTGATGAATCGGATGGATAATTTATAATGTCGATATCCCGGCCGGCAATAACTTTAAGTCCCATTGTTTTAACAAAGTCTCCGTCTGTATTAAAAATGTTAAAATCAATTTTTTCTCCTCCTGCCTGCCTGCCATTCCAGTTATAGCCCCAACTATCACTCCAGCCCTCAGTTATTGGTGAGCTGGTTTTGGTTACTGCTGTTGCCGCGCCGCTGTTTAACAGGTCGCTTTTAATAGCAGTATAATTTTTTTTGATGCTTCCTTTCATCATTACATAAACCAAGTTATCCTTTTTATAGCCTGAATCCCTGTCTTGCGCATATTTAAGCTGCTGTCTGATAATTATGGTGCACACAATAAGCACAACTGCAAATGTAAACTGGATAACTACCAGCAGCTTACGGGGCGTAACCAGCGCATTAGCAGCTTTA
>JAQBOS010000294.1 GCA_028287925.1 Mucilaginibacter sp.
TTATAGCCAGTTGCCGCTTTTCTTTGTTCGCTTGTTCTAATTTTGGATTGGCCCACACATATTGAAGCTCTGCAGCGTGCATTGCGCCATATTTTTTGCCATCATTATAATCAAAACGGTACATCCAAACCGGGATATCGTTTTGCGAAAGCGCTTTGGCAAAACGATAGCTATGCATCTGGTACATATATTGGGTAATTACTTTTACCGCAGCATCATAGGGTGCACTTGTTTTTAGCTCAAGTTGGTAACTTTTGTATACCATTGGGTAATCATCGCCAAATAATGATCTCAATATTACCGAATCCGGATGTTTTAGCTGTTCATCGCCATTTATAAACATGGCGGCTTCGTACCTGTTTGTGCCAATCAATGCCTTTATATGCGGAACATCTTTACTGCCCGCGTATTTGTACCCATCTGTTTTAATTGTCACGCCATCATAAACCGGCCCGAAAAATGAGTTCCCCCCAATGCCGGCGCACACTTTTGCTTGTGCCACAATAATTGAGTCGGCCGGCAGGGTTAACAGCTTCCTGGCATCTTTGGCGCCAAGGCCCAGCTGTTTTAAAATTCTTAACCGCTCATTTTTTGCGGTGACTGTATCCCTGATGCATTGAACAGAACCGCTTTCAGCAATATACTGCTGAAACAATCCTTTTGATTTTGGTGATACAAGTACGGCGCTGATCAGCTTCGCCCCTGCCGACTCACCCATAATAGTTACCCGGTTTGGATCGCCGCCGAATGAAGCTATGTTCTGTTTTATCCATTTAAGCGCCATAACACAATCCAGCAAACCGTTGTTTCCTGATTGCGCATAGCGTTTATCCAGATCGCCCAGGTACATAAAGCCAAAAGCGCCTAGTCTGTAGTTAATGGTTATGGTAACAATATCATCATTATCGGCAAAAGCATGTCCGTCCTCGCCTTTGCCTGCGCCGGCTGTCATACTGCCACCGTGTACCCATACCAGCACCGCCCGTTTATGGTTATCCGCTTTAGGCGTATAAATATTTAGGGAGAGGCAATCTTCCGCCCCTTGAACCTGTTTGCCCCCCGATTGTGTGGCTATTGATCCAAACTTTTGTGCAAGTAGCGTATCATTCCAGGCAACATGTTCTGCAGGTGGCATAAAGCGTAATGAACCCACCGGAGGCGCTGCATAAGGCACACCTTTAAATACAGCTATACCATTTTCAGTTTCACCTTTTATATATCCTTTATTGGTTTTAACGACCGGATTATTATCCTGAGCCGATGCGTTATAGACGGCAAAAACTGCAAATAATAAAGCAAATTTTAATTTTGGAAAGATAAATAGCATGGCTTTTAAATAAACCTAAAATTAAACAATGATCGCAGATTTTTGCAGATTAATGGATTTAGCAGATACTTTTTTTCTGATACATAATGACAGGCAATAAAAGCAACAAGGTAATGAAGATTTGAGGAATCGGAATTATTTGAACCCTGATTTGCTTGATTAAGTGATTTCTTGATTTATAAAAGCGACAGGAATCAAGTAATCTTAAAATCCCTTAATCATGGTTCAAAAAAACATGAAGCTACAAGTCATCATCAGCCAAATCCAAATAGACGTTTAAACACGTAAAGTCCACTTTTGTCGAATTAAATTCATTTTTTAAAATACTATTTTGAATATAGTTCTAAAATAGTGTAATATTACAGTATGATTAACGAAACAGAGATCATACTGGATAAAACGGACCTGCACATTTTGCGATTGATGCAGGAAAATGCCCGCATCAGTAATGCCGACCTTGCCCGCGAGCTGGGGATGGCCCCTTCAGGCATCCTGGAGCGTGTAAAAAAGTTGGAGCAAAAAAATGTGATCCGCCAGTATACTGCCCGCATTAACCCCGATGCGCTGCAGCAAAAAATGCTTGCCTTTATTTTTATGAAAGCTGCCGACGGACCGGGCTGCAATGATACGGCCAAACAACTGGCCACCATCCCCGAAGTACAGGAAGTGCACCATGTTGCCGGTGATGATTGTTACCTGGTAAAAGTTCGCACCTATGATTCGGCTTCGCTGATGCATTTAATGCGGAACGAGTTCAGTAAGATTCCCAACCTTTTAAGCACCCGCACCACCATAGTGCTTGAAACGGTTAAAGAACAACAACAATTGGTTATACCCGAAAAATTATAAGCTCATGCCTTCAACACAAAAATCAGCATCCCCCCTATTGGTTATTATTGCTTTTGCAACCGTTTACATTGTTTGGGGGTCGACCTATTTTTTCATCCGCCTGGCTGAACAAGGTGGAATGCCTCCATTTTTACTTGGAGCAATCCGGTTTACTATAGCTGGGCTGTTAATGATGGGGTGGTGTGTAATTAAAGGCGAAAAGATTTTTGTAAAAAGGGATATCATTAACGCGGCAATAACCGGTATACTTTTACTATTTGTGGCAAACGGAATCGTGATATGGGCCGAACAAACTTTACCGAGCGCAATGGTGGCTATCCTGGTATCATCAGCCCCTATCTGGTTTGTGCTGCTTGATAAACCAAACTGGGGGATCAACCTAAAAAATAAAGCAACCATAGTTGGATTAATAATTGGTTTTGCCGGAGTAATCATATTATTCAGCGAACAGATTGGTAAAATATTTGATGGTGGCGGCGCATCAAAATTACCATGGATGCTGTTATTACTTGTAGGCACCATCTCATGGGCTGGTGGTTCCCTTTTTTCAAAACACAGGCCTACATCCGGTTCTGCAACTGTAAGTACAGCCTGGCAAATGCTAAGTGCTGGGTTTGTGTATATTCCGGTTAGCTTTATCCATAATGAATATAATGGTTTAAACCTGCATAATATTCAAACCACAAGCTGGCTGGCTGTGCTTTACCTTGTAATTTTCGGCTCCATTGCTGCATTCAGCGCCTATGTTTGGCTGCTGCAGGTTCGTCCGGCAACACAAGTGAGCACTTATGCCTATGTTAACCCAGTTATTGCGGTGATATTGGGGGTTGTTTTTGCCGGCGAAAACATTTCATTTACTCAACTGACAGGCCTGTTTGTGATATTAGGGAGTGTGTTGCTCATTAATCTAGCCAAGTACAGGAAGGAAAAGTTGGTGTTGGCAGCTGAATAATTACAAGAAACTTACGAAGTTTTGAAAACTTCGTAAGTTTTATCAAGTGTTTTCAACTTTTCCACCCCCCTGCAACCTCTCCAACACCTACAACTCCTTCGGCAATGACCGTGCAGGGGTTTCCCATTTACCAAATTCAAAATAATCTTCAATACTGATGCTGATTTTACTGCCTATATCGTATTTACCCTTAGTATAGTTGTTTGCCCTTAAAATAACGCCATCACGCGCGATGATCAATTCTTCAAAAAAACCTTTGAACAGGATCTGTTTAACCGTCCATTTATTACCGAAGCCTTTACCAATTTTAACATGTTCCGAATAAACTACTATAGTTCCGCGTTTACTTTTAATACCGCAGCTTTTGGCTTCGGCAGAGGTTAGCTGACTGCTGCTGGCCAGTATTTGAGCTGTATACAACAGCTTGGGCGAATTATATAGTTCTTCCGGACTGCCATTTTCAACAATTTCGCCTTCTTTTAATACAATCAGTTCATCTGCCATTGATAAGATCTCGGCCGGATCATGCGAAACCAATACAATCGTTACCCCCCACTCCTTCACAATAAAGCGAATGTCGTGCTGCAAGCCTTCTCGATAAGTTGCGTCCACCTGGTTAAAGGGTTCATCCAGCAAAATAACCTCGGGCTTGCTTATCAGCGCCTTTGCAATGGTTACCCGTTGCTTTTCGCCACCACTTAATTTTCCAAAAGGCTGGTCTTTAAGCGGCAATATATCCAGCATGTTTAATGAGTCGGTTATTTTTTTCTCTTCCGTATCAAGGCCAAGCTCGCCAATTCGCAAGCCTGATCTTACACTTTCCCATACCGTTGCATCAAGATCCATATCGGCATTGTTCTGGGTTACCAGGCGCATGGCCTCGTGGGCAGGCTGCAGCTTTTCCTCGCGCTTTAAAATGCGCTCCTCCTTAAAAAAAACCTCGCCGCTATCGGGCTGCAATAATCCAAACAGCAAATTCAACAGGGTGGTTTTGCCGCTGCCGCTTTCGCCAACAATTGCAGTTACCTTCCCTTTCGGAATAAATATGGTTACATTATTAACTCCCGAAGATTTATCACCAAAATAATTTTTGGTAACCGATATGGTTTCCAGGATCATGTCGTCTTGCATAGTGAGCTCAGGTTATCTCTTTTTAATAATTAAATAGCAGGCTATAAAAGCAACAAGAGGGTTTCTTTTTAGCAGGTAAATATCCCCAAACCTAAACTATAAAAGTTTATCATAAAAATGAAATATGCTTTTTGTAAGAAACAAGATGTCTAGTTATTAGAAACAAGAGGTCAGGAATCAAGAGACAAGAGTTAAAGATAAAAGAACACATCAGATTCTTAGCCATAAATACAGACAAGTAACGCTCTGCAAAACCTATAGCATATACTTTTCTCTTGATTCTTAACTTCTTGATTCCTGGCTCTTATCTCTTGTTTTTTGTCTATATTTAACACCGGAAATTAAAATTAAATCCCCTTATGGAACATCACAAAACGTGGCATCAAATTCACAAAGACTCACTAGCATTTGGTCAGCGACTGGCTGATTCGGTAGCAAACGGCATGGGCTCATGGCGGTTCATTATTATTCAAACGCTTATAGTTTTAGTGTGGATGGCGCTTAACATAATAGGATTTACCTATCATTGGGACGTTTATCCGTTTATTTTACTAAACCTTCTTTTTTCAACCCAGGCAGCATATGCAGCTCCAATTATCATGATGGCCCAAAACCGCCAGAGTGAGCGTGACCGTGCCCAGGCCGATGCAGATTATAAAACAAATTGCGAGGCAAAAGAAGAAATAGAGCAATTGTTGCAAAAACTAAATTCCATTGAAATAGATAAGCTGGACAAGATCCTTTCTTTGCTGGAGAAAATGGATAAAAAGGGTTAAAAGGATCTCTTTTACCTCATATATGGCCATTTATGGATTCATCAGCTTACAAATATTTCCTTTTTGCTACCTTTGCATCCCATGACTAATATTCAACAAGCCATAGTAAACGAAGCTGAAGAAGAGATAAATCCCAAAACGCCTAAACAACGGTTTTGGAATGTAGTTAAAACTATTTTAAAGATAGCTGTAACTGTAGCATTATTGGTGTGGGTTTTTAGCAAGGTTGATATAAATAAAGTTAAACTAAGGCTTCTTGAAGCAAATTATTGGTGGATGCTGGCTGCTTTTTTGTGTCTTGCTTCATCAATGATAGTTTCAGCATGGAGGCTACTTAGTTTTTTTAAATCAATTGGCTTAAAGTTGAATCCGAAGTATAATTTAAGACTATACTTTTTGGGCCTGTTTTATAATTTCCTGCTTCCCGGTGGAATCGGTGGCGATGGTTATAAAATGTACCTCATCAATAAAACTTTTAAAACCCCGGTTAAAAAACTTTTTTGGGCCGTAATGTTCGACAGGTTAAGTGGTTTGTGGGCAATTGGTTTAATAACCGTTGCTTTAATATTTTTAATTCCGCAGATAGATATTCATATTGGTATTCCGCTAGGCATATTTGTAGCCGGTTCCCTGATTTACTACTTTGTGGCCTACAAATTTTTCAGAGATTATACGCATAAATTTTTTGAGGCACATGCTAAAGCCCTGTTATTGCAAAGCTTACAACTGCTTACTATAATCTGTGTAATTTTAGGTCAGCCTGAATTTCACCAGGCAGGTTTTCATGGAAAGTTCTCTCCTTATTTATTATCTTTTTTAATTTCGGCACTGGCATCAATTATCCCAATAACTGCTGGTGGCGCAGGCGCACGGGAAGCCATATTCACGAAGTTATCAAATGTGTTCCCGATGATTCCTGATCTTGCCATTTTTCTGGCTACTTCATTTTATTTACTGTCGCTTGTTGTGGCATTGTTTGGCGTTTATTACGTTATCCGCCCAAGCCGCTTACAGGAAGGGCTACCAGCTGAAGAAGAAGTTAATAGTTGATTAAGTTCAATTGTAAAAATTATAACCACTCACTTAATCTAACCTAATCAACCATTCAACTTAATTCCATAATTTTGTGTTTTCCAACAAACCAAAATTAATGGCTAGTTTTAATGATTTTGGCAACCCGCAGGTTGCTGCGTTACCCGCACATTTAAAGCAATTTATTGTAGATCAGCATTATGAACATTACACGCCTGTTGACCATGCGGTGTGGCGTTATGTTATGCGGCAAAATTACAGCTATCTGAA
>JAQBOS010000299.1 GCA_028287925.1 Mucilaginibacter sp.
AAAAAAGCTGCAAGGTGTTTATCATCTTTTGATAATGAATCAGATGACCAAATACCACACATCAACAAGGTGTCATTTAACGACACTACATGGTTATACCTGTAAGTTAATCGGCCATTAAGGTCTATTTTATATCCAAATTCAACCCCTTCTTGCTCGTTGATATTTATTTTATTTTTATAAAAAAGCCTTCCTTTTTCCCCCAACATTCCTTTTATAAAAGAATTATAAAGGGAGTCATAATTGTTTTTTCTAAAAAGATCTTTAAGTCCACCCGAATCCTCTCCAACCTCAGCTAAAAATATCACCCCGTGATATTTTGTTATATAGACTTTAGCTTCCTCTTTTTCTACAAGTTTAGGTGTATCCGGCAAAGCTACTGTAGCCAGACTTCCAAGTTTTTGAATATAATTATACTGCCCAAAAACGTTTATCGAAAAAAGCATTAAAGCTAAAGCAATAATTGTTGGTTTAAGATTCATTAATTATAAGTAATTTAAGAATTGCAACGATAAGGCGCAATTACTATTATGCTATAACTTTTAGTGTCTTCTGCACAAACCTTGCTTTTTCAATCGCCTTTTCCCTGTCGGCATCAACTATAGTAACATGGCCCATTTTACGGAAAGGTTTGGTTAACGCCTTGCCATATAAATGTACATAAACGCCGGGGCATTTTAATACTTTTTCAATGCCTTCATAAACTGCGGGGCCTTCGTATCCTGCTTCGCCTAAAACATTAACCATTATGGCATTATTAAGGCAGGCAGTATCGCCAAGCGGCTGATTAAATATGGCTCTTAAATGCTGCTCAAATTGCGAAACAACATTGCCCTCGATACTTTGATGCCCGCTGTTATGAGGCCTCGGAGCAAGCTCATTAACCAGTATTTTGCCATGTTTGTCTAAAAACATTTCCACAGCCAGTAAGCCTACAATTTTGAGATCCTGGGCTATTTTGATGGCTATTTGTGCCGCATCCTGCTGTACTTCAAACGGCAGGGTTGACGGAGAGATCAAAAATTCAACCAGGTTAACATCCGGGTTAAACTCCATCTCAACCAGCGGGAAGGTCTTTACTTCGCCGCTTTCATTCCGGGCAACTATTACGCCTATTTCCTTTTCAAAATCAATCAAACGTTCAATGAGACTTGGTTCGGTAAAAGCTTTTGCCAGGTACGATTCATCTATAACCTTATAAACCCCCCGGCCATCGTAGCCATCACGCCTTAATTTCTGAATGTAGGGGAAAGGGATATGGCTTTCTTTTAATTGTTGCGGTGATGAGATTACCTGGAATTCGGCTGTTGGAATATTATTCTCTTTAAAAAACTGTTTTTGCAGTCCTTTATCCTGGATCAGCCTGATGATTCGTGGTTGCGGATAAACTAAAACGCCTTCTTTTTCCAGTTGCTCCAGCGCATCAACGTTTACTTTTTCAATTTCGATGGTTAACAGATCAACCTTTTTGCCAAAGTTGTACACAGTTTCGTAGTCGCCTAATGAGCCAACTACAAATTCATCGCATAATTTGCGGCAGGGAGCTTCCCTGTCGGGATCAAGCACCTTTACGGTAACATTGTAATTTATAGCCTGTTGTATCAGCATGCGACCTAACTGGCCGCCGCCTAAAATTCCGAGTTTAAGGTCTCCGTAAAATGCTTTCATTATAATGATGCAAGTTTAGCCTAAATCTTTCAAAAAGCCTAAATAGTGTTAATTACCGGATACTTTTTTAGTAAGTTTATAATAAAAAATAGCGTGGGTAATAAAAAATACAATGCCTGCAGTAATATATATGGTGTTGTTAGGACCTGGCTGCGGGGCAATAAAATTGGTAATTATATAAGCTAATGGCCCTGCAAAATACAGGAACAACCTCCAGGCAGGATTACTCCATATAGCCGGATTTGGAATAAACAGAGCGGGGGTAGCCATTATTAATAAAATACCATTCAGGTAAAATAACGCAGATATAATTACCGGGAGCGCCTTGCTATAATCATTGCCTTTAATTATTACGGCATAATAAACGCAGGAGATGGCTATTGAAACGATCAGCGAAAAAATAAAAGTTTTAACGAGATTAAGCAGAATTATTTTGACCATATCTAATTTAAATTTTGTCAAATTTCATGATTTTGTATGGCTATTAGATGTTTGCGCTGAAAAAAATATTTAACAGCCCGATCCGCATCAATTCTAATATCACAAATACGGGATATTGATAGGAGAAAAATTACTTTTTTTAAAATTGCAAACAGGCTTTACCATAGCGATGGGTTTAAAACCAGGAGTGTTCGAAAGATTCGTTGTCCCTTACAATAAGAGCCTTCGGCTCGATACATTTTGTAACAACGGGTTTCAACCCGTTGAGAACTAATATCACACGTACGGAGTGCCGTCGGCACGATGCATATCGATTTTAGGAAGTATTTTGCATAGATTTATATGGACCGAACCTATGGTTCTTTTTTGTCTGCTTTTTATAGCCAACGGATTAAAATCCGTTGTTACAATATAGGTCGAGGCTACGCCTCTGGTAATTCTTTTTTTAGCGTTGTGGCAATGAAAATAAAGGATTATAAATCTTTCGAACACACGTAGTTTAAAACCCATCGCTGTATGCAAATATTCATTCTGTGCAGCAAAATTCAACACCGATTATCCGCTTTTTTCGACTCGATTTTCCGGACATCGATGCGTTACATTTCAAAGAAACCCTCAAAAAACCTATATTTGCGCGATATTTACGTTAAAAGTTCTTTAAAATGAAAACTAAAATAGCCGTAGCCAACGGCGATGGTATAGGCCCCGAGATAATGCAGGCCGTTCTTCGTATTTTTGAAGCCAACAATGTCCCCCTTGAATATGAGTTTGTTGAAATGGGGAAATCATATTTTGATGCCGGGCACTCAACCGGAATGACACCCGCCGCAAAAGAAACTATTGAAAGCCTGGGCACCCTGTTTAAAGGGCCAATGGAAACCCCAAAAGGAAAAGGCGTGAAAAGTATAAATGTAACAGCCCGAAAAGTTTGGAACACTTATGCCAATCAAAGGGATTTCAGAACATTGAAAGGTGTTGAAACTGTTTTCTCAAAAGCGGGGATTCCTATCAACTTAACCATCATCCGTGAAAATATTGAAGATACCTACGGTGGCATCGAGCACCTTTTAACTTATGATGTTGCAGTAGGCCGCAGAATTATAACCCGCCCCGGCTCGGCGCAGGTTATCCGTTATGCTTTTGAAATGGCAAGGCGTAAAGGCTATACAAAATTAGCGTGTGCACATAAAGCCAATATTATGAAGCTTACTGACGGTTTGTTTTTAGAAACCTTCCAGGAAATAGCAAAAGAGTACCCCGATATTCAATCGTCAGATATTATTGTTGATGACCTTTGCATGAAGCTGGTTACCCAGCCACAAAACTTCCAGGCAATAGTATTAACCAATTTGCAGGGTGATATTGTATCAGACCTTTGCGCCGGACTTGTTGGCGGATTGGGTTTTGCGCCATCAGCTAACATTGGTGATAATATTTCCATTTTTGAAGCCGTACATGGTACTGCTCCCGATATTATGGGCAAAGGCATAGCTAACCCAACGGCTTTATTGCTATCAGGTATTTTAATGCTGCGTTATATGGGCTTTACCGAAAACGCGGCTACCATTGAAAATGCTTTGCTTTATACCCTGGAGCAGGGCGTGCATACCGGCGACTTTGGCGATAAGACTGTTGCATCAGTAGGCACAAGCGGCTTTGCCGATGCGGTAATTGCCAATTTAGGCAAAGTGCCTGCAGATGGGGGCGTTATTGGAAAAGCAAACATGCAGCTTAAAGCCAATGCCAATCATCATATCCTAACAAAAAATAAACTTACCGTTACCAAAGGGATTAAGGAAGAAATGGTTGGGGTTGATGTATTTGTGGAAGCCGGTGAATTACAACCTGCCGAGCTTGCCGAACTGGCTAAAAAAAGGCTTACAGATAATTTCGACCTGGTAATGATCTCGAACAGGGGCACCCAGGTTTGGCCAACAGGATCAATTTATACCGAGCTGGTTAATGAATACCGTGTGCGTTTTGAAAAGAAACCAGGCGTAATTGTAAGTCAGAAAGAGCTTTTGCACATAGCTGCAGATTTTTCTGAAGATGCAAAAGTATGCTCGGTTGTATTCCTGATGAAATTCGGTGGGAAGATCGGTTATACGCTGGCGCAGGGACAGTAGATTTGCCCTTATTTTTGTGCTTGTTATCTTTTTTTCATAAATTCGTTTGGGAGAAGTTATTATGAGTGTTTTAAATTACCCATTAAATAATGTACAATTGGAGCTGATGAAGTTATTCAGCACCAATTTGTCAGATCATGAACTTCTGGAGTTACGAGATCTTTTATCAAACTTTTATGCTGATAAGGCGATAAAAAAGGCCGATTCTATTTGGGAAGAAAAAGGATTGAGTGATCAGGATATGGAAAAGTTACTTAATTCAAAATCATAAAACATAATAGGAAAGCATAAATAGCTTTACAAATTAATTTTTGATAAAATCCTTCTTCTCCGCTTGTCTGCAAACAAGGCAACCGGCAATCCAATACAAATTATCAGGATCCCCATTCCAATCAGGGTAGGTAAAATATGAAATGGCTTTAAGCCAATCTTGCTGATCGGGATTACGATAATGTTCATTACAAACCAGCAAATTATCCCATATTCAAAGGCAATTAAATACTTGTTGCGGAAGATCTTATAGAAAAACGGATAGCCCAGGTAAAATGCGATGGTAAAAGCATACGCTATAATGTAATGGAATAAGATCCCCCATAAAACCATTTTGCTACCCCCGCTGTAGGCGGCTTTCCCGAATACAGCGCTTGCTATAAATTCAAAGATTATCCCGGCATTTGCCCTGTAATTCCAGGCCAGGGCAGCCACTGCATCCAGCGTGCCTGTTAATAAGCCAATCAAAATTATATTGAGATAGATATTGTTGCGCCTGTCGGTGTTTTGAATTGCCATTGATGAAATTTACGGCAATAAAGGTATAAAATTTATGAAAAAGCAGATGACAAGTTATTATTGATTTGTGACCTGAAAAATGCTTTTTTAACTATTTCTTTATTAGTTGTTTACACATCTTTTTTTATTTCGTTAAAACTATATTGTGTAATTAACAGTTATAAAGTTCGAAACTAACAAACTACTGAAAGTGATTTTGATGCACTTGAGGTAATAATGCTAACTAAAACTAATAAATTAAAGTATTTTAACATGAAAAGATCAATTTTAATTGTAGCGGCGCTATCAATAGGACTATTGTCAGGTAATGTATTTGCGCAAACGCAGCCAACGCCAACCCAACCACAGCCGACTCAGCCAACGCCGACTCCTACCCAGCCTACGCCACAGCCGCCACAGCCTACGCCAACGCAACCTCCTGCACAAACACAGCCGCCTGCAACAACCACTCCTGCTGCGAAAGCAGATTCGGTAAAAGATCTGCAGGCTACCATAGCGAATGTTGCTGACCTGTCAGCATTAACAGCGGCTATTAAAGCGGCAAACCTGGATGCTACCTTAAAGGGCCCGGGTCCGTTTACTGTTTTTGCACCAGGCAATTCAGCATTTAGTGCTATCCCTAAAACCAGGCTGGATAGCTTAATGAAAGATCCGGTTAAGCTGGCAACACTTGTAAACGCACACGTAATTGTAGGTAAATATGATAAAGCTGCAATTATTAAGGCTTTAACAAATGCAAGCAGGTCCGCAACATTAAAAACAGTTGACGGACAAACCATCACCATAGCTGTTGTAAATAAAAAACTACAGCTTAAAGATGCCCAGGGGAATACCGCAGAAGTAACCTCATTTGATACTCCTGCTTCAAATGGAATAATCCACGGTATTAATGGTGTGTTTATGTATAAGTAAATAAATTGTAAACCTAAAAGGAAGCCCGGTTCTGAAAACAGACCGGGCTTTTATAATTAAGAAGGACTGAAATGTTGCGATTATATTATAGAATTTGGGCTGATGCAATTGTGTCTCAAAAGGAAAAAAAAACAGAGCACACCTCCTGGAAGCTTTATACGCTTGTTCCAATGTCTGTATTGCAGGGAATTAATTTGCTTACATTTTTTTACTGGATGAAGGTTATTGTAAGTCGCTACCTGCTATTATTTATGCCTGTAAATATATTCAATGCCCATCCTTTAAATGATTTTGTATCCGTAATTATAACTTTTTTTGCCCCTTTTGTTATTTTAAATTACCTGTTGATATTTAATAATGACAGGTATAAAAACATTATACAGAAATATAGCACCCAGGATGGAAAGTTGTATAAAAAGTATATTTTAATATCAATTGGTTTATTGATAATCCCGGTTGTAATAAAATTTATGTTTTTTGGCTGATATTAATTCAGTAGTCATTTCATAGATGCATCCAAAAACGTAAAGATGCTTTTGCGAATATAATCCGCATCAAACATTACCCCGTAATGCGGCGCGCCGGGAACTATGATCAGCTCGTTTTGCACACCCGCTTGTTTTAGCCTCGCGCTTAATGAAACAGACTGATCAGGATTTACCGATTCATCTTTTTCACCCTGTACGATCAGGAACGGCGGATCGTTTTTATCTATGTAGGTTACCGGACTGGCGATTTTTGCAAGGTCAGGCCGGGCAGCAACAGTTGCGCCTAATAATAGGGTAATGGGGGATTTAGGATCTGGGCTGTCATTGCCTTTGAGCGTTGTGAAATCTGACGGTCCATAAAAATCAAGACAAAGCCTGATCTTAAATTTGGGCTTTTTACCATCGGCATAAAAAGCTTTCATGTTGTTATTGTTAGATAGCGCAAGGAGAGAGGCTAAATGGCCACCTGCTGAAAAGCCAATCAATGCAATCCTGTTTTTATCCAAACTGTATTTAGCTGCATTATCATATAAAAACTCAACCGCCTGGTTACAATCCCGGATCTGCGCGGGGAATACGACTGTTGTGCTGTACCTGTAATCTATTGAAGCAACTGCGTAACCGCTATCGGCAAAAGCTTTCAGGGTTTGGGTCATGTAGCCCATGTCGGCATATTTATCATTCAGCATCCATGCCCCGCCATGGATCCATATAATCAATGGGTAACTGGCTTTTTTAACAGGCGGCAGATAAATGTCAAGCAGGTGCTTTTTTAAGGTATCATTAGCGTAAGGGATCTCGCCGATTAGGGTT
>JAQBOS010000302.1 GCA_028287925.1 Mucilaginibacter sp.
GTTAAGCGACGAAGTAGCCATTAAAGCTAACGGCGAATTTGGAAAAGCTAATTAATTGGGTTGATTGAGTTGATTAAGTGAGTGGTTGATTAGGTTGACACAGGCTCAATCAATTGATCGATAAATAAAAAAACAGCGCTCTGATAAATCGGGCGCTGTTTTTTTGTTACCTCTGCTCGGCTATATTCTTCATATTTTGGAGCATCCCGGGTAAAAATCTTTCCTGGTTCATTTGTTCAAACGCTATCGGGATCTTTTCACGGAGAAACGTCAATTTAAATTGATGATCGTTTTCTCTTTCAATGGTATAGGTAACTATTGAGTAGTTTTCCGGCAGGTCATCGTAGCCTTCCTGACTGTTGTAATAGGTATATTTCAATAACTTTTCTTTTTCAACTTCCAGTATTTGTCCTTTATCTACAATTGGTTGTTTGCCAGGTTCTGCATTGATGTGGATCCTGTCCCTTGTGAACAGGATCGGGCTGCCAACTTTCCAATCCGTATGAACGTTTGATCCGAACAGGTAAAGCTTTATTTTTTCGGGATTGGTTAGCACATCCCAAATAACTGCTGCTGACGCATCTATAATAATTGACCTTTGGGTGCTCAGGTTTTTTTCCTGTTTCATAATATGATTTTATTTGAAGTATGTGTTGCACTTTATTACCATTAGCTGTTATTTACAGTGTTTTGGAAGGTATTTATCCTTTTGACAAGGGCCTTAAAGTATAAAAATCAACATGATCCATCGGTAATAGCTCATTAAGTTAACGTGAATTCGCCACAAGCAAACTGTCACCTCACCCCAAACCCTTCTCCAACCGCGTGCAGCCGTAGCTTTAGATGAGGCGAAGCGCAAGTTTGTGGATCCACGCCGGCAAAGCGTTCCATTTTTACAAGTGGAACACCCGGAACAAAGTGAAACATGCTGATTATCAGAGTATTAGTTTTTTATTAAGGATTAAGTAGATATAAGTAACTGATAATCAATTACTATGCTGCCAACCTTTATATCGAACTCACGTTAACTTAATGAACCTTGACCCTATGGGTTAAAGTTTAAACAGGAATAATTACAAGTACCCCAGGTTTATGATGATGTGTATAAAGTCAGTAAAGTCTGAAAGATGTAAGATTATTGATTTTTGGATAAAGAACCTGTGTAACGAAAAAATTCTTTCGGACTTTACTGATTTTTCCGACTTTCGGACTATCGGACTATCGCTTATATCTAATTGTTATAGAAATCTGTTAATGCCGGCACAAGGATCTTTGGCGGCACATCATGAGGTTTCCCTTTCAATGATACCCGCTTTCCATTTGTTAAGGCTGATGCCATAACCTGTACGGCATCTCTTAAAAAATTCGGGCTTTGCTTACTGTCAATGGCGATTGTTGGGATTGTTATAGATGCCACCTGTTCTTTTGGCATATTAAAGTCGCCGCAAACGGCAGCATCATATGGCAGTGAGTTTGCAATAGCTTTCATTTTTGGCCAATTTGGGGTAAGCCGCAGTATAAATACTATTATTGCCGGAAGCCCAATTACTTTTCTTAAATAAAATTTAACTGCGCTTCCCTGTTCTCCTGCTGCAATCATTAGGTTAAGTTGCTGCACAGCATCTGCGGGGCGCTTGTTATCCTTGTTACCTACAAAAGGAGGCTCTAATACGGCAAGCTTATGAATATTCAATCCGTAAGCCACAGCCTTGATGCAAAGTATAGCTCCTGAAGAGATCCCAAATAAACTGGCCGCCCCCCCGGATACATTAATAAGCGCATTGATATCTTCAATTTCACGTTCCACAGCGTAAGGTTTTGTATCACCACTTTCACCGCGTGCGCGGCGGTCATAAGAAATAACTGTGAAGCTTTTAGATAACAATGGCACAATACCGGTCATGGGGCCAAAATCCTTGCTGCAAAAAGCGCCATCTACAAGAATAACCACAGGGCCATTTCCGTTTTGATTGTACGCTATTTTTGTGCCATCTTTTGAAATCACTGTATTCATAAGTATCTTTTAATCAATTAAGTTACAACGCAAAACTACTTACATTAAAAACAACAAAAGGGGTGTAAAAGCGGCTATTTTAAGGGGTTGATTACGACAAAAGGAATACCTTATTTTACATCATGATCCACATATCAATATTAGTATTAAACGAAGCTATTATAAACAGCATTGATGCACCAAAACAGCTGTTCTCGAAGGTGAATGAAGTGATAATGGAAAATGGAGGCCAACCTCTTTTTGATGTTAACCTGGTTGGCATTACTAAAGAAACCAGCATAAATAGCGGCGCGTATAACGTTCAGTGTGATTTTACACTGAATGAGATCGTTAAAACAGACCTGGTAATTATCCCGATGGTATGCGATGGGTTTAAAAAGGCAATTGAAGCTAACAGGGATTTTATGCCCTGGATAATTGATCAGTATAAAAACAATACTGAAATTGCCTGTCTTTGCACAGGCTCATTCATGCTGGCTTCGACCGGGCTGTTAAACGGTAAAAACTGTTCGGTGCACTGGGCTACCACAAATGAATTTACGGCAATGTTCCCGGCGGTAAAGGTTGTTAATGATAAAATTATTACTTACGACCAGGGCATTTACACAAGCGGGGGCTATTATTCATACCTGAACCTTATACTATGCCTGATTGAAAAGTATGCCGGCAGGGCAATGGCC
>JAQBOS010000340.1 GCA_028287925.1 Mucilaginibacter sp.
GATTGCAGTCAATACGTTTTTGTCATGCAATGTATCATCGCTGCCCAAAAAGTACAACCACCTTCCATTTGCAACACCTATCCCTTTGTTCATTGCGTCATAGATGCCCCTATCTTTCCCGGATATATATTTTATGTAACTATATAAAGTGACATATTCATTGATAATGCTGATTGTGCTGTCGTCAGATTGGTTGTCTACGATCCATATTTCCTTTTGCCGGTAACTTTGCGATACGACGCTGTCAATGCACATTCTTAAAGTTTTTTCGGCATTGTAGGTAGGTACTATAATAGATATAAAAGGCGCTGTCACTAAACGAACCAAAATTCATTTTTAACCATTATTGCATTGAGGTTAGTATTTGCGTATTCATAATAACCTTTTGAAACCAAAAAATTGATTAATTCAGTCTTTCGTTTTCCTGCACCCCTTGGCGAATATTCCGCGGCTTCAACACAAATTACTTTAGGGGGAAATTCTTCAAAATTGATTGATTGGAGAATTTGCAGATCCATACCTTCTACATCAAGACTCAAAAAGTCTGGAAATATACCGTTGAAATATTTTTTTATAACAAAGGTTAGTGTTGATACGTTAACCTTTTCGACATGCAATAATGTTTGATGGTTGCTTATCATATTATCTTTTTCCTGTTCAGAAAAAGTACTCAATGTATCATCATCCATCACATAAAAGTCCATAGTGCCTTCATAATCACCGATACCGATGTTTAAATTAATATCGTCAGGTCTGTACAGCCTGAAATTTTCAATTAAATTAGAATTAGCTTCGATGTTAATGCCCCTACAGCCTTTCTGATAAAAAATAGCAGTATTACTTAAATAATAAGGATCGTGAGCGCCAATGTCTAAGTAGCTTGGATTGAAAACATTTCGCAGCTTAAAAACATTGTTAACTATCAAATCTTCGCCGTTTTGTGAAAAGGAAACAGATTGAGCTGTTTTTACCTTTAGCGGTACCAAAGGCCTTATTTCATACCCAACGCTATTAAAAAGCCTTTTTAAAACATCCTTAATCATACGGTATCTATAAAGTTGCGCTCAACCCGGTTAAAGATCACAATGCCAATAAGCAGGATAAAAGTTGTTATTACAGTAGTTATACCTAATGATAACATGGTAAACGTGCCACGCCCTAAAAAGCCATATCTAAATGCTTCTATTATTGATGTCATGGGGTTATATTCAACCAGCCACTGGTATTTAGGGTATTTAGCTTTTACAGTTGACAGGGGGTAAATAACAGTGGTTAGATACATCATTAACTGAATACCAAATGAGATCAGGAAAGTCAGATCTCTGTATTTCGTAGTCATGGCCGAAATGATCATCCCCAAACCCAGGCCTAACATTGCCATAAGTACCAGCAGTAGCGGGAATAATAGTAAATAAGCATTCGGATGAAATGAAGCACCTTTAACCCAGTAAAATATCATCATTAAAACAAATAGTACCATTTGAACGGCAAACCGGATAAGGTTTGATGCCACTGTACTTAACGGCACAATAAGCCTTGGAAAATAAACTTTTCCAAAAAGGCCTGCATTAGAAGCAAACACCGATGATGTTTTTCCAAGGCAGTCTGAGAAATAATTCCAGGCGGTAATACCTGCCAGGTAAAATAGCGGCTGAGGTAACCCATCCGTTGGGATAGCTGCCAGGTTCCCAAATACAAAGGTGTATATTATAGTGGTAAATAACGGTTGGATAAAAAACCATAAAGGCCCTAATATGGTTTGTTTATAAAATGATACAAAATCACGCCTTACCAGCAAAACAAGTAAATCCCTGTAATGCCAAATATCTTTAAGCTTTAAATCCAGCATGTTATTTTCCGGAGTTAGCTCAATGTCCCAATCTTCCTGGTTTATTTCACTCATTAACGAAGCATTTTTTCTAATTTATTAATATAATCATTTTCATTAAAGTGCAACAGGCATTCATGTTGCAGCTGTTGCCTTCTTTCCTGTGTTAAGGGATCCTGCAGGTAATTACTTATCGCGTTTTCAAGTTCAACCAGGTTATCCACATTAACCGCTTTTCCTAATTCGCCATTATGTATGGCATCAATACTTCCATCGGCATTTCCACATACAACAGGCAATCCGCAGGCTAATGCTTCAATAAAAACAATACCGAAGCCTTCTTTTTTACTTGGCAAAACAAACAAGTCAGCCAATAAAAAATGATCGGCAATTTCAGTTTCTTCAATAAAGCCCGTAAGTATAACTTCTTTATCAACTTTAGCGTCAGCTATTAGTTTCCGGATCCTTATTTCTTCTTTATGATCATATTGTCCTGAAAGAATATATCTTATTCCGGTGAACTTTAATTTTAAGCTGCCTATAACTTTTATCACCTGGTCATGCCCTTTGTATTGTTCTGTCGAGGCCAAGCGTGTTAAAGTAAATATTACCGGGGTATCATCAGTTAACTTGTATCTTTTTAACAATTGATGTGGCTTTGCAAACGTTACAGGCAATTTAATAAAGGGATCAACTGCATTATTCAATACTTCACATATACCGGCATCAGTATTGTGCCGGCTTATCATTTGCTGTTTGGTGAAGTTGCTTACACAAATCACTTTGTCGCACCGCTTTAAAAATACATTTTTTAAAGGTGATAATGGCCTCCAAACTTCAATACCATGGGCAATAAGCCACACTTTACATTTTGGGTTTATAGTTTTTATTAACAACCCGATAATAGCAAGGTTAATATGGCTGATAATAACAACATCGGGCTTTTTAGCAGTGACCAATGATTTTAAAACAAAGGCTATCCGGTTAGCACCGAAGCCCATAAATTCTTTAGCCGTCAAATACCGAGGCATCAGGTCGTTATTTGAATCATATACCGACCATAAGTTAAAGCTCCAATTATTACGCTCAGCC
>JAQBOS010000191.1 GCA_028287925.1 Mucilaginibacter sp.
TTTTGTTCTGTTTTTATTTCAAATAAGTTAAATTATTTTTCAAAGGAGAGCCCCCGGGAATTTTGCCAATAAAAAAAGCCCGTCTCCAGGTAAGGAAACAGGCTTTTTACTAAATATATCTGATACCTATTTTAAGGTATTAACAAATTTTGTAAGCTTTGACTTATTGTTTGAAGCTTTATTTTTATGAATAACATTCTTTTTAGCCAAACGATCAAGCATTGATATCACTTTAACTAAAAGCAGACTTGCATCAGCTTTAGTAGTTGTGCCTCTTAATTTTTTTATGGCGTTCCTGGTGGTTTTAGCCTGATACCTGTTACGTAAGCGCTTCGCAGCGTTTGAACGGATCCTTTTTAATGATGATTTATGATTTGCCATTGTATAGCTTTGTTATTCTTTTTCTTTTATTTTAAGGACTGCAAATATAGGATGATTATTTATAAAATCAAATACCTTTTTTTATTTTTTGGAGATGTTATAAAGTTGTAATGTTTTAAGGTTGAAAAGTTGTAATGTTTTGGCTTTAGTAAGCCTGAATATTATTGACGTCTTTTTAAAATTCTGAGAATAAAAAAAACCTGCAAATTTTGATTCGGACAAAACAATACAACCATACAACAACAATACTTTTATATTTGAACATGAAACAATTCTACAGGTTGGCTATTGGATCAATTCTTCTCCTTACATTCTCATCCTGGGGTTTCTTCGCACATTATCGCATTGGGCGCCTTGCAGTTTTTACTTTACCGAGGGCTATGTCCGGCTTTTACAAAAGCAATATTGAATACTTAACTGAACATGCCATCAGTGCAGATAAACGACGATACGTAGATTCCACTGAAGCTCCACATCATTTTTTAAATGCCGACCATTATGGTAAAGATCCCTTTAAACGGATCCCGCATAATTGGTATGATGCGGCGGCAAAATATACTGCTGATACGCTTGATAAATATGGCACTGTTCCATGGACTATTCAATATAACTATTACAAGCTGGTAAAAGCTTTTAAGGCGCATGATACCACTGCAATATTAAACACATCGGCCAATTTGGGGCATTACATTGCCGATGCGCATGTGCCCCTGCATTTAACCCAAAACTATAACGGGCAGCTAACCAATCAAACCGGGATCCATGCCTTATGGGAGAGCCGGATCCCCGAGCTGTTTAGCAACCAGTATAACTATTATGTAGGTAAGGCCCGGTATATTGAAAACCCGTTAACCGAGGCTTTTAAAATATGCCGCAGTTCATTTAAAAGTGTTGATACGGTGTTGCGCTTTGAACGGATGCTTAATAAAACCTTTCCGCCTGATAAGAAGTATGCAATGGTTGCGCATGGAAAAAAAGAGATCAAGGACTATTCTGCTGCATACGCCGGTGCTTATCATAAAATGTTAAAAGGCATGGTTGAGCGCCGGATGCGGTCGGCAATACTGGAGGTTGGCAGTTACTGGTATTCGGCCTGGGTTGATGCCGGGCAGCCTGATTTGAATAAACTCATCAAGCAACCCATGGATAACACTGAAAAGGACAAAATCCAAAAAGAAGAGGCTTTGTATAGAAGTGGAAAAGTACTGGTTTTAGTTAAATGATATGATCGACAAAGCAGCCACCCTTAAAAAGCAGAGTTGTACGATTAAAAAAAGGAATTGAAATTATTGCAGCCTGGCTTTCTTAGTGCTTCTGCTTTTTATAGCCGCATAAATTGGCGGGATAATTGAAATTAAAATAATTGCAATGCCTATCATTGCAAAGTTGGCCTTAAAAAACGGAACAGTTCCCAGCCGTATCCTGCGAAAAGAAAAACAATGATCCATGCAGCACCACCTATAATATTATATAGGCTGTAGCGTAAAAATGGCATTTTGCCAATACCCGCCACAAAGGGAGCAATGGTACGGATAATGGGCATAAAACGACTAAATATTACTGCCTTACCGCCATGCTTATCAAAAAAAGCTTTGGTTTGCAGGTAATAATCAAGCTTTAGGATCTTGTTTTTTTCTTTAAATACTTTAGGGCCTAAATAATTGCCCAGCAAGTAATTAACGGTATTGCCGGTAAAGGCGGCAACTATCAATATAAGGCCTAGTAAAAATACATTTAAACCTGTGGCGCCACCGGCAATTAGCGCACCGGCAGCAAATAGTAATGAGTCGCCGGGTAAAAAAGGAGTAACCACAAAACCGGTTTCGGCAAAAATTATGGCAAATAATATCAGGTAGGTTAAAGCATGATACTGGCTTATTATATCGGCCAGGTGCTTATCAATATGTAATATAAAATCAATCAGGCCTTTAACTATTTCCAATGCTTTGTAATTTTGGGCGAATTTAGGAAAATTTAGTTGATTGAGTTAATTTAGTTGGATTGAGTTGATTAAGTTAATTTAAAAATAACAACTTAATCTAACCTAATCAACCACTTGCTTAATCAATCACTTACTTAATCAACCACTTACTTAATCAACTTTTTATCTGTTCGTTATAAGTGCGGCGTTAAATGCTGCAGAATCGGTACGGTTAGTGTAACCATAAGAATATAGGGTATATAGCCTGCCATCCTGGATCTGCACACTTTTAAGTGTTTGTAATATGGCGCCTGAGCCCGTAGTATTCAGCTGAAAATCATAATATCCGTTAGGTAATTCAATATAGTCTGAAAATTTTGGATATTTAATGCCATTGAAAGCCTTTGTTCCGTTTGCGTAAACATCAATACCACTTACTCCTGTTGGCGACGCATTAACAAAGCGTATTTTACCGCGCCCCACTGCCGGCAAACTTGCAGTATCAACCGTAAAAATTGAGGTAAGTGAATTGTTTGCAACATTACCCGTAATAAACAGGCTGTAAGCTGCCCCTGATTTTAAAATATCGGGCCTTGAAATTAATACCGGTCCACCTGATGTTACTGCAGTCCTGATAAGATATGGTGTATCAAGCGCGGTTACAAAAAAATATCCCTGGTTAACAGAAAAGGTAAACGGGCTGCTGTTTACTATAAGGAACTTTATATACAGATTAACAGGGAAAACATCCGGACTTAAATTTAAGACCTCATATTTAATGTTTAGCCCGGTAGGGCTGGAGATTGGCGCTTTGCCACATGAAGACAGAAGCGATGAAAACCATAATCCGGCAGCACATAAAAGCAGCAAGCCTGATATTTTCCATTTGTTTTTAACGATCATATGTAAATAGCCTGTTGTATTAAAAATTAAGTGCAAGAGCCACATTGAACCTGGCATTCCCTTTACCAGTTAACAATCCTTTTGAAAATAAGGTATACATGTGTCCTGCGGCCAGTGTCATGCTTGTATCAACGCTAACAACGTCTGAGCCCACCCTTTTAACCTTCATAGCCATTAGGCCGGTATCAATTAATGTAAATGCAGCCGTTTGTTTAAAAGTAATTGCACTGAAGCTAACGTTATTGCCTACGGTAATATTTAAGTCGCCGGCATCCGGCGAGGCATTTACAAACCTGATTTTTGCCTTAGGTTTTGAGGAGATGCCTGTAGTATCCAAAAGATCAACTGTATTAAATGAACTGGCAGTAGTTGCTTCAGTAATATAAAGAGAATTGTTTACACTATCCTTTAACGTTAATGGCACACTAAACAAAACATCAACGCTCCCGTTTTTTTTGAACTGGTAGTTTTGTACCCCGGCGGGAACCGGTAAATAAAAAGACTGCCCACCGCTGGTAAGGGTGAAATTATTTTGCCGGGTTCCGTTAATATAAAAATTTAATGCATCGCTGGAAGCGTTGATAATATTCAAACCTGTAGATACCTTTTTAGGGAAAACGTTATCGTTGTTTTTGCAGGATGCTAATCCGGCTAAAGCAACAATAAAAAGCAAAATGGTAAACCTGGTATTCATAAATGTAAATGCTATTATAACTGCTTATAATAAATTTTGTTATAAGGGCGAATAAAAAAGTCCGGTTTTTACACCGGACTCCAATTTGGATTTATAATTTAAAATATTCAAGAATAAAATAAATTCACGTTAAAATAATGCTTAACCGCATTATGCATAGCTGTTAAGCATTACCGGCATAACCAGCATTAGTACATCCTCGTTCTCATCGCCACCCTGCGGTAATAAAATACCTGCACGGTTAGGGGTTGACATTTCGAGGGTAACTTCCTCACAGCTTAAGTTTTTAAGCATTTCAATTAAAAAACGGGCGTTAAAACCAATTTCCATATCCTCGCCCTCATACTGGCAGCTTAAGCGCTCATGGGCTTCATTCGCAAAATCAATATCTTCTGATGAGATATTAAGCTCGCTGCCGTTTATTTTAAGCCTTACCTGGTGGGTGGTTTTATTTGCATAAATGGCAACCCTGCTAAGTGAGCCTAAAAACGACTGGCGGTCGATGCTTAATTTATTAGGATTGTTTAATGGAATAACCGCTTCGTAATCAGGATAGCGCTCATCAATTAAACGGCAAACCAGGTTAATATTGCCAAACTTGAAGAAGGCGCTGGTGCTGTTATATTCAACCGCAACATTTACATCATCAGATGGTAATGACGATTTTAAAAGCGTTAATGCTTTTTTAGGCAATATGAAAGAAGTAGTGCTTGCTGCTTTTGCATCCTTGCGACGATAACGCACCAGTTTGTGGGCATCGGTAGCTACAAAAGTTAAGTGCTGGGTTGATAGCTGGCAGTAAACACCTGTCATAGCGGGGCGCAACTCATCATTGCTTACCGCAAAAATTGTTTTGTTTATTGCTTCGGCTAAAACCGATGCAGGCAGGTTTACTTGTGATGCGTTTTCAACAACCGGAATTTTAGGGAAGTCTTCGCCATTTTCGCCATTCAGCTTATATTTTCCGTCGCCTGCGTTTATTTCAATAGCAAAAGTATTGTCATCAACCGAGAAATTTACAGGCTGCTCCGGCAGCGACTTCAAGGTTTCCAGCAAAATGCGCGATGGTATAGCAATCCGCCCGTTCTCTTTAGCTTCAACCGTTAATGAAGTGGTCATGCTGGTTTGCAGATCGGTAGCCGAAATAGTTAAGTTTCCATCTTTTATCTCGAACAAAAAGTTTTCAAGTATGGGCAATACAGTGCTATTGCTCAAGGCCCCGCTTACCGCCTGTAGTTGCTTGAGTAATGTTGATGTAGAAACAATAAATCTCATATGATTGGAATTAATCTATCAAAAGTAAAAAATTTAATGTGCATACTTTCTTTTGCGCACATAATGTTGAAAAATAGCAAATATTACCAACAAACCCAAGGGCAAAGCATTATTAATAACCTGCCAGTATAGCTTTTCGCTCCTTATACGGGCGCGGCTAAGCAGACGGATCTGGATTTCTTTGGTACGCAAGGCTATCAACCCTGAGTCATCGGTCATATAATCAGCAATATTCAGCAAAAGATTTTTATTGCCAAAATTTCGCCTCATATAATGATCGTATCCAAGCGGGTAGGATGAGCCATCAGCACCAACCTGGTTTTTGAATACATCGCCATCACTTATCACTATCATTTTTGTTGGCTTGCTTTGCGCTATAATCGGTATATTTTCATTTAAACCATCAGGCAATGGCCTGTTCCGGAAATCAGATTTAAATTCCCCTTCAAGCAATACGGCAACAGTTTTTGGCGAACTCTGAAAATCTTTAGGATTGGGCTCCTGCTCAAGCGCCTGTAATGATATTATGTGCGGGGCGCTTATTGTTTTGTTATAGGGTGACGATGTAAGCAGGATGGTTTTTTTAATGTTTTTAACAGCAAGAGTATCAATGGTGCTTGCAAATTCACTCCGGATGCCGTCAAGGTTTTTCACCAGCGGATTTTTTGAAGTTGGGATAAACAACGGATAGTATAACCATGGCAACATTTGGATTTGCGCCTGTCCGCCTACATTGCCCGTGCTTACCGGGATCTGTACACAGCTCATATCGGCAATCAAATCGTAATTTATGCGCACGCCGTAAGTGAATAGCTGGTCATCAAGGTCCAATTGTTTTGCGAACGACATCTGTTCATTGCCATGCCCTTTAAGACTGTCGAGATCAGCACTTACCTGGTCAATGGTCCATAGCACTCTGCCGCCACGCATTATGTATTGGTCTATCTTAAATTTTTCAACTTCACTGAACTTCGTATCCGGCTTTGCAATTACAAGCATTCTTAATTTCATTAAAACATTAAGGGGAATGCTTTTCAAATCAACCCAGCCAACCTGGTACCCGTCAGACAGCGATTTCATTGCGTCATTAAGCTGTAACTCGTTCAGTTCATGGTGTCCCTCGGTAAACCCAATTTTAGGCTTGCCACCGTTGGTTGCTTTTTTTATGGCTGATGAAAAAGCATATTCAAGGTTTTGAATGGAGTTATTTAACGCTTCATCATCAGATGCGCCAATGCGGGTTTGCAGCAGGTTAACGGCAATCTCTTTTCCTTCTGCCTGTACCAGGGCTTCGGGAAATATTATAGTTTCTGATACGCCATTATCTGTTTTCACGGTAAGATTTTGACCAACTATGCCTCTTACCGCAAGGGAATCATATTCCTGCCGTTGTGCATCGGGCGAAAATCCTTTGGTAGCCTCAACCGGATCAATAAAATTAAATTGCAATTTATCATGACTGTAAGCCTGCAGATCGTTCAACATATCTTTTGTTGCGCGTTGCAGCCTTTTCATGCCACCGGGTACATTATCACCCTTAAGGTAAACTGTAACATGAACAGGTTGTTTAAGGCTATCCATTATATTGCGGCTTACCGCTGATACGGTAAAGCGTTTCTCTTTTGTAAAATCAAAACGGGTAAATGTTAGGTTTGATAGTATCCCTAAGGCTATCAATGCAATTAATGAAGCTATCAGTACCCTGTCAACCAATGATTTTTGCCTTTGTCTTATTAATATAAACAAGGTTAAACAAATGAAAAAGCAGGTAAGGATAATGAAATATGCCAAATCGCGGGTATCCAAAACGCCCCGGCTTACAGATTGGTAATGCTCCGTTATGCCTAAATCCTGCAGGCTGAGGCTTTGTAAGGAGAGCAACTGGCTTAAAGAATCAAATCCACTGTAAAAAAAGAAGCAGAGAAATACGGCTATGGTAAAAGCAATGATCTGGTTTTTACTTACTGACGATGCAAATAAACCAATGGCGGCAAAGCTTGCCCCTAATAAAAACAGACCGATGTATGAGCCAATAACACCGCCGGTATCAATATTGCCCTGGGGGGTACCCAGCTGGTAAACCGAATAATAGTAAACCAGGGTAGGTACTAAAGCAAACAATACCAGTAACAGGCATGCAAAGTATTTGCCTAAAACAATTTGCCAGTCGGCCAGTGGGCGGGTGAGGAGCAGCTCAAAAGTTCCTTCCTTACGTTCTTCGGCCAGCGACCGCATGGTTATTGCCGGGATAAGGAACATAAACAAGTAAGGAGCGGTGCTAAAAAGGCTATCGAGCGTGGCGTAGCCATAGTCTAAAATACCCGACTCGGGGAATACCCATAAAAACAAGCCTAATACTAATAAAAACACACCAATAGTAACATACGCTACCAGGGAACTGAGGTAAGAAGTTATTTCTTTTTTGAGGATGCTAAGCACTTTTATGTTCAGTGATGAATGCCGAAATTACACAATAATGTGTTAAAGCAAAACGGTTAAATGCAGTTTTATTGTTTGGCAACAGAATCAAATCCCCGGATTTATTTCGCCTCTTTTTTCTTTTTTTCGGCCGGAAATGTTGGCCCGAAACGATAGGCCAGGCGTAAGGCTACCTGGTTGATATTGCCGGCGCTTTGTACACGGCTTTCATATCTTAAGCCCACGTCAATAGTGCCTTTGTGGTTATTCGTAGGAGCTGAAAAACCTATAATAGGCGAGTATACAAATGCGTGTGATGATCCGGTAAAATTGTCCTGCAGGTTGAATGATACACCTGCATCGCCTTCAACATAGGCTATTTGGGAGAAATAATACCGGGCGCCTAATTCCAATGGTAAAAATTGATCGGGTTTTAAATTCAGTGGGCCATCATAATCCAGGCGAACTAAGTAGCTGGTAAAACCTAATGTACCTGTAATGTTAAATTTAGGAGAGCTTACCGGTACCTCAACTTTAACAGAACCCCCAACAACAGAACCATAGTAATTGGAAAGGCTGCCCGTTGTTAAACCATACTCACCACCTATACTAATGTGAGGGCTCATGGTTACCTGCGCAAATGCACCCAGGGAACAAATTATAAAGACTATAAAGGAAAGTAAAGCTTTTTTCATGTTTAAACAGCTTGTAAAGGTATAAACATAAAAAAATTAATGACTATTTATTTACTTAAACATGTTTTACACCGGTAATTACCTGTTTATTGTCATAAAGCATCTTTGTTGCGATACAAATAGAACGGTTATTTAAATTTGATTTTTTATAACAATTTGTTAATGTACAGGATTATCATCGTATTGCTTCTTCTTTTTAAAATTACAGGGGTTGCTGCCCAAGCAGATTGGGAGCTTAAAAATGAAAAGAATGGAATAAAAGTTTACACCAGTACGGTGGCTAACTCAAAGTTTAAGGCGATAAAAGTTGAGTGTGAACTAAAGGCAACCTTATCGCAAATAGTTAAGGTATTGTTTGATGTAAAAGGCTGTCCTGAATGGCTTTACCATACCAAATCATGCGTGCTTATTAAACAGGTTTCTCCATCCGAACTATATTATTACTCTGAAATAAATATTCCCTGGCCAGCCCAAAACCGTGATTTTGTAGCGCACCTTACAGTTCATCAAAACCCTGAAACTAAAGTGGTAACCGTTGATGGCCCTGCTGTGCCTGGTTTTGTGCCATTAAAAGGTGGTATTGTGAGGGTACAATCATCAAAAGGATTATGGATTATTACACCAATAGCAAATAACCGGATAAAGGTGGTATACACATTACAGCTTGATCCGGGCGGCAGTCTTCCTGCATGGCTTGTTAACCTTTTTGCCGCCGAAGGCCCTATGAAAAGCTTCCAGGGTTTATTATTACAACTCAAAAAGCCCGCATATCAGAATGCGGAACTTGGGTTTATTAAGGATTAATGGTTTCGTTTTCACGTCAACAAAAAAGCCAGGATAATTCCCGGCTTTTTTAACACATTTATCCTGAATTACAATCTGTATGCAAGGCGCAATGCAACCTGGCTTATAGTTCCGCTATTTGACCATGCTTCATAACGAACGCCCGCTTCAACGTGGTCATCCCAGGTGTAGCCAATGCCGGGAGCATAAGCAATGGCTCTGCCGCCGCCACTTTCCGTTGAAAATACAACACCTCCCTGGGCCTCACCATAAAAACCACCACTAACATAATACTTAAGGCCTAATTTTACAGGGACAAAGCCCTCGCCTGAGCTTGCTGTGCCAAATGCCACTAGTATATCTCTATAATCACTTTTGTATATAAAATTTGTGTACCCTGCCGAAGCTGTAATGAAAACTCCGGCAGCAACAGGGTAATCATATTTTAAGGATGCACCCAATGCTGTAGAAGAAATATCTGTTACTGAACCAAAAAGAACTCCTGCTTCAAAACCTGCACTAAATTTGCCGCTGGTTGGTGTTGTTTGTGCTAAAGCTGAAATAACAGTTAAGCCTAAAATGGCCAATGAGAATAAGATTTTTTTCATTTTTTAAAGTTGATAATGTTTAAGCTGTGCAAGCTAGTGAGTTTGAATTGCATTTGAACGTATTAACACGGAAGGTTGTTACAAAAAAATAAGAACAGGCAGTATTTTAGTACTGCCTGTTCTTATTTTCACCCAATTAGTATTTATAATTTACACCATTCTTCTACCGTAAGCACATCTGCCTGGCGGGAGAAGACTTTGGTTGTGAGCATACGGTGCACTTCTTCGTCTCCATCAGCGCAGCAATCAGCCAACAGAGTTAAACGATAGTCTTTATCAGCTGCCTCACGTAAAGTTGAAAGCACAACCCCGCTGGTTGCGATGCCGGTTAATACCAGGTGCTTGATCTCCAATGCCCTTAAAACCACTTCCAGATCGCTGCCTGTAAATGCGCTGACACGGCGTTTAACAATAGTTACCTCCTCAGCCTGTGGTGCTAAATCCGGGTGAACTTTCATAAACTCAGCCATATCCATGGCAGCAAATCGTTCCCTGTATTGTGAAAAGCTTTTATTATTCATACTTATTTCCGGTGCGCCCTGCCTGAAGCTTAGTGTTACATAAATAACAGGGATTTTTTTATCGCGGGCGTTTGCTATGGCCCGGGCTGTATTTGCAATCATTAATGAGGCATCAGGCAGCATGCCAAGCACTCCGGTTTGCATATCCATTACCAGCAAGGCGGTGTTTTTTGTGTTTTGTTCCATTTTATTGTTTTTTATGATAGTTATATTAAATTTTTCTCAGTGTCATGTTGTCAACCATAAATTGACGCTTAGTCTTGAGTAGAAGGTCTTGAATTCTAAGTCAGAAAAAGACAAAACTTGACTTAAGACTTGCGACTTAAGACTGTTGACTTAACACTAGTGTCATATTTTCTCCTTGCCTGCAAATCTTTTGGCCAGCATAATACTAATGCAGGCAACGCCGGCAAACAATGCAATTAACGAGAGATTATTATCGGCGGAAACTTTACCAGATCTGAAAAGTAAATAGCCCACTACAAGATTAAGGAGGGCCCATAATACATTTACAATTGGAGAAGATAAGCCTTTGCCGGGAGGATTTGCGAAGGGTGTAGGAAAGGCATCGCCTGCAATGCCTTTGATAAAGTGAGGTACAAAGTTTGCTAAAAACATACCGGCCCAAAAGCCGCTGAAATAATGATACCATTGCATAATATGAATTTTTAAATGATTAAATGTTGTTGTTTTTTATGATGGATACTTAACTAGTTGTTTTCTATTACTGCATCTTCTGTTTCTATAAGCTGCTCCATATTTTTTTTATCGAGTTTATCCTGCCGTAAAAATTTAGTAAACAAAGCTGCTATGATAAGCGCAATGACACCCTGGTAGCATATGGTATCAGGAGCTCCTATTTTTTGAGATATGGCGCCAGTTAGCAAACTGCCTAATGGTAACATTCCAAAATAAGCCATCGCTACATAACTCATTACCCGGCCCCTCATTTCTTTATCCGAGTTTACCTGTATTATAGTAAGACAAACCGTAGTTTGTGACATCATCCCAAACCCCGTTACGGCTGCAAACAGCATAGCTAACGAAAAATTGGTTATATGAGAAAAAAGGATCAGGAAAAGACCAAAAATGATCGTGTTGGCCAATAGTACAATCTTCAGATCGGTATCCGGCTTTAGGGACGCCAGAAATACAGAGCCACCTACTGCACCTAAACCTATAAAGCTGTTGATGTAACCAAAAGTGGCCGCATCACCCTTAAAGATCACCTTAGCAAATACAGGCAAGAGCGTGTTGTAAGGCAACACCAGCAGGCTTATTAAAGCAAGCAGGAGCAAAATTATACTTATTGAAGGTGTATTTTTTAGATAAACAAAACCCCCGGCAAGGTCTGACCCGATCTTCTTTTTTACCGTGGAAGGAATGTGTGCAGGCAGCTTCATTAAAAGCAGGGAGATGATCACCGCAACAAAGCTCAAGCCGTTTATAAGAAAACAGGCTCCTGCGCCAAATTTTACCAGGATAATACCTGATAATGCCGGCCCGACTAACCTTGCAAGATTCACCATTGAAGAGTTGAGCGCAAGCGCATTTGGCAGGTCTGTTTTGTCGGTTACCATTTCATGGATCAGCGGCTGCCTTGCAGGCACGTCAAAGGCGTTTATCACACCAAGTATTACGCTGAGCGCAAGGATGCCCCAAACACTATAGTGATTGGTAAGCGTTAGTACAGCCAGTAATACGGCCTGTACCATAGAAGCGGCCTGGGTTATCAGCAATACCTTATAACGGTTATACCTGTCTGATGCGATGCCACCAAGTAAGGAGAACAGGAACGATGGAAACTGAGATGCAAACACGGTTAGGCCCAGCATAAAGGCGGAATGTGTCATAGTATAAATAACCCAACTCACACCGGTGCGCTGCATCCATGTGCCAATTTGGGAAATTGACTGGCCGCAAAAAAATAAGCTATAATTACGGTTTCGGAACGCCCGGAATGTGCTTGCTATTTTATCTGTCTTCATATTTGTGTATGGCGCTTACTTATTAAACAATTCGACATTATTAGTCATTTTGTCGAAAATAGGTCAAATTTTTTTACTTTTTTAAACCATGTATAACCATTTGGGTTAATGCGTCAACTGCAGGTTCAATCCCGCTAAAGTCATTTTCAATAACCATTTCACGCTTTAAGCCACGTACACTGCTAAGCAAAACAAAAATCAGTATGTTAAGATCCTTTTCATTTATCATACGTAATTCACCTTTTTCAACGCCATGATTTAAAATTTGACTGAGTAAAGCACTTTCCTGTTTCATAATACGCCTGTGGAGGGCAATCTTGGTTTTGTTAAAGTTAGACATTTCGTCGGCATCCATTCCGGCATCCAGCGTATTGTAAAAGGCATTTTTTTCACGCAATATCTTTAACTTGGTTACACAGAAAGCATGGATCTTTTGTTCAGCAGTTAGGGCCTTGTCTACCGCCAGTGCCATAGCAGTTAACATTTCCCTGATCTCAACATCCATTACGGCGTCCAAAATTTCTTCTTTACTTTTATAATAATAATAAAGCGAGCTTCTCCCTTTACCAATAACTCTGGCCACATCATCCATCGTTACCTTGCGGAGGCCATGAATCTGGAATAGCTGTTTAGCCGCCTGCAGGATCTGCTCCTGGATAACATCTTCTTTTATGGGATTGCTTGCAGACATTTAATGTGGGGATCTTTAATTACAGTACAAAGATAGAATTATTTAAACATTTAAACAAATTATGTCAAAAAGTCTATTTTTTGATATTTCAGGTAAAATGTCATTGGTGATAAGTTTTAAAATGAAAGTAAAGCACCTGTTGATATGCTACCTAAAGCTCAAAATTACCTTTTTACCCGAAATGCTCTCCAGCAATGGTTTGAAAATTAACAGCGCGTTTTGCTTTGCGGTGCCTATTACATCCATTTGTTTAGCATTATCCAGAATCTTTTTTTCTGCAATTTTATAAACAGATTCTACCATATTTTTGGTATCGTCCTGAAACCAGGTGCCGCTTATATCGTACACCTTTGATTTTTGATGATCAATGGCTGAGTAGCAGATCTCGGGTTGTGGCAGGAAAACCGTCACCGAATTATCTGACTGAATAATATCCGATCTTTTAACTTTTGTCAGATCAATACAGGCGGTAACCTCGCCAACGGCTAAAAATAAAACCTTGCTATCAGGCAAAATAGGATGAATCTCTTTTTGTTCAACAATATCTTTCATGGTGTATTTAACCAGTTCCAGTTTGCCCATGCTGCTTATTTTCTGCACCATGCCGGTTTCTGTAATCTCGGTACGCGATGCCGTAAACTCATGCTTTATGTAAAAGAATAAAAAAACTAAAAAGCCTGTTATAACTATTGAGCTTATAAGGATAAATAAGATCCGGTTGCCAAAGCGATTTGCCATTGTGGAAGAGATTACAGGTTAGTGACCAGAGATTAGTTGTTTTTAGATCGAAGGCAAATGAGTCAGAAAGAAAAATTCTTCAACTAATCTCTAACCTCTTACCACTAATCTCTACCACTAATATATGCAAATAAAAAGAGCAGATGTTAGTCTGCTCTTTATTTATAATTAAATTATGTTGCGGTATTGTAAGCGTTATAAATTGAATTTTCTTAAACCCTTACAATCGTTTAACTATTGGAAGTTGTAAGCTAAGCGCGCTGCTACCTGGCTTGTACTCCCATCTTTCGACCAGCCTTCATACCGAATACCCGCTTCAAAACCGCCATCGAAAGTATAACCTATGCCTGGTGCATAAGCAAATGCAGTGCCGCCACCACTTTCTGTTGAAAATGTGGCTCCTAACTGTGCTTCACCAAAAAATCCCTGGCCAGTAAAATAGTATTTAAGCCCGGCTTTTAGCGGTATAAAACCATAAGATGATTTAGCGCCTGCGTCTTTAAGAAAGCTTTTTGTCATAAATGCTGAATAACCTGCCGATAGATTAAAGAAAACGCCATCGGCAATGGGCAGATCATACTTAAGATCTCCGCCAATCACAAAATTGAAACCATTGCTTGCATCGCCTACAGGGATACCAGGGTCAATACCAATGCTAAACTTGCCACCATCCGACTTTGTTTGTGCAAAACTACTGCATGCTGTTACTCCCAGCACGACTAATGCTAATAGAACTTTTTTCATGAAATTAAGGTTTTAAATTGGTTAATAATATTATCAAATATATAAAGTTAATAAAAATAATATTATTTGATAATAATTATTTAACCTTAATATCAGTGATATATAAACAAAAAGAGCAGATATTATCTGCTCTTTTAATAAGTTGATTATAGTGATCAGAGACTGGAGGTTAGAGATTAGTTAGGAATTAAAGGAAAAAAAATCCTCAACTAATCTCTAACCTTTGATCTCTAGTCTCTATCCATAAACTATATTCAAAGTAATAGGCACACTTAATGCTTTTGAAATAATGCAGTTTGCTTTTGCGCCTTCGGCAATTTCTTTAAATTTTTCTTCGCTTACGCCATCAATTACTGCTCCTTTTAGTTCAAGAAGGATGCCGGTAATACTTAGGGCCTGCATATCAAGATCTAAAATTGCATCAGTGGTTAAATCGTTTGGGGTAAAACCTGCCTGGCTTAAGGCCGCACCTACCGCCATGGTGAAACAGCCTGCATGTGCTGCTGCAATCAGTTCTTCAGGGTTGGTGCCAACTCCGTCCTGGAAACGGGTTTTAAATGAATACTGTGTGTTGTTAAGCGTGGTACTTTGGGTGGTAATTTCTCCTTTACCTTCGGTTAAAGTGCCATTCCAATGGGCATGTGCTGTACGTTTCATAGTTTTGGTTTTTGTTAAAAGTTTATTTCAGGTATTGTAAATTGCTGGTTTATCTTGCTTATAAAAGCTAAAACCTCATCATGCCCAAGTTGTGTTTCGGCAGATGTTAAAAAATGCTGCGGTACTTCTTCAAAAGTAGCTAAAAGGGCCTTGCGGAACTTAGCAATGTTCTGATCTGTTTTTATAGATGATTGCTTATCGGCCTTGGTAAATACCAATACAAACGACAGTCCCTTTTCGCCAAGCCAGTTGCAAAATTCAATGTCTATTTTTTGAGGTTCAAGGCGGCTGTCAATCAATACCATTACGCATTGCAGGCTTTCGCGTTTATCCAGGTAAGTATGTATAAACTTACTCCAGTCGGCTTTTTTGCTTTTTGATGCCCTTGCATAGCCATAGCCGGGTAAATCAACAATATACCAGTTATCATTTATCAAAAAATGATTGATGAGCTGCGTTTTGCCCGGTGTCTGCGAGGTTTTTGCCAATCCCTTTTTACCGGCCAGCATATTTATTAATGATGATTTACCTACGTTTGACCGCCCGATGAAAGCATACTCAGCCTTTACCGGCGGTGGCAGCTTTGAGATCTGGGTGTTACTGCAAATAAATTCGGCTGATTTTACGATCATACCGCAAAGGTAGGGTTTTTTGGTTGAGAGATTAGAGGTTAGTGATCAGAGATTAGTTGGGCAAATTGATTTTACAATCATCAAACAAAAGAATAGCAGACATTTCGTAAATTTGATGTTTAAACATGTAATTAAAATGGAAGCATATAAAATACCTGCCCAAACCCGCATTGGCCACGTGCATTTAAAGGTAAGCGATCTGCAAAAATCACTCGACTTTTATAGCGGCCTGCTGGGTTTCGAAAAAATGATGATGTATGGCGATCAGGCTGCATTTATATCTGCCGGCGGGTACCATCACCATATTGGCTTAAATACCTGGCACAGCAAAGGCGCTCCGCATGCACCTGAATATGCGCCGGGCTTATATCATACTGCCATTTTGTATCCCGAACGCAAAGACCTGGCCGCCATATTACAACGGCTTATTGATGCCAAATACCCAATAACCGGTGCCTCAGACCACGGTGTATCAGAAGCTATTTATTTGGATGATCCCGATGGTAACGGTGTTGAATTATACTGGGACAGGCCCCGTGAGCTTTGGCCACTGGATGAAAGCGGTGAGCTTACTATGTTTACAAAGCGGTTGGATTTGGAAGGGTTGCTGGCTATTGTCTGAACCATGATTTTCCTGATTAAAGGATTGCTGGATTTCTATCGCGTTGAAAAGAAAAATCCTGCAATCTTTTAATCCTATAAATCTTCAACACCAACAACGGCGGAAAAGCAAATGCTTGCAGAAGCATAAGCAATTTTTCCAAAAAAACGCTGACACTAATTTGTCAGCACTTTTCGCATTTTTTAGCGGAGTAGGTACGGTAAAAAGTGCATTATTAATGCGGAAACGGGCTTTTTAGTACTTCGGGTCAACTTTTTCCTGTTACACCCTGTTAACCCTGTTTCACTGTAACAGCAGCGTAAATGAATCTTCCGAACATCTGTGGAGTTGTCTCCAACAAAATGCTAAGTTTATGGTATGTACCCGGATTCCCTTTCGCGATCTTCCGTTTTTACATACCATAAACTTCATCCTGCATGTTGGAGACAACTCCAACATGGGCGACAAAACGGTTGGATATCGGAATGTTTATGGTAAGTACCCGGATTCCCTTTTGCAATCTTTCGTTTTTACATACCATAAACTTCATCCTCCTTGTTGGAGACAACTCCAACAAGGGCGTGAAATTGAAAAGAAAATCCTGCAATCTTTTAATCCTATAAATCTTAGTTTACAATTCCTTAATGAAAATATTCTTAAAATAGGCTTTATGCCCATGATCCTGCAGGGCTATAAAGCCTGTTTTGGCCATGCCGTAATCCGGGTAATCCTTCCATTTTCCTTCGGTTTTTTTCTTTGTCCAGTCTGCATCCCATGCCTGGAATGACAGGATCTTTTTGCCGTTTAGCCAGTGCTCTACATGGCCGTTTTTAAAGATGATCTTGCTGGTGTTCCATTCGCCAACAGGCATTATTTTTTTTGAGTTGTTTGGCAGGTGCATGGCATAATCGCAACCGGTTTTTTGCCAGTCTTCCAGTTTATCCGGCCAGCCTAAATCGTCAATAATTTGATATTCGGGGCCGGTTTCATAGGTTGCATAGTATTTGGGGTCCTCAACCACATGGTACATTACACCGCTGTTGCTGCCCTTGTCAATCTTCCAGTCCCATGAGAGCTCAAAGTTGGCGTATTGCTTATCGGTAACAATATCGCCGCCGGTATCGCCCTGGGCAGCACCGAGGCAAACTAATGAACCGTCTACAATTGTCCAGTTCTTAACTTCGCCTTTTTTATTAAAACCATGCCAGCCCTTAAGGCTTTTGCCATCAAACAGGCTGGTCCATGTTTTTATTTTGACTGATGAATTTGATTTGACTGGTTTATGCGGCGGTGTTGCCAATGCCTGCGAACCGATGAGGCCCGCAGCTGCTATTAATATGCTTAGTTTTTTCATATTGTTATTCTAAGTTGTAAATGTTGTAGTTATTGTAAAAGTTGTAAGGTTGAAATGTTGTAAAGTTGAAAGGTTATAAATACCTTTTACTTTCGGTCTTTACTGACTTTTCCGACTTTCGGACTAACCCTAAACCTTCCCTTTCACCACCATTTTCTCAGGGTCCCAATGCATGGCCTCGTTTCTGAAGTAGCTGTCGTTACACAACAAAGCCGGTGCCGCAGCCCTGTAGCCAAATGTGGCATCTTCTGTTACCTTGCCATTATTGCGGATCGCAGTAATAAAGTTGTTCATATGATCATAAGGGCCGCCTAAATAACCTTTATCGGCATCATATACAATTTCTTCGGGTGGCAGCATCTTTTTCCGTTCAGGATTCCGGTCGCCGCTCTGCCTCAATTTTTCAAGATAGAATGGATCGTCAGAAACAGCTACTTTGTTCCGTTTTAACACTACCTTATCCCAGGTAATATCCATTGCACCTTCGCTGCCCACCAGGCGCAGGTAAGTGGTACCGCTGGTGCCATCAACAAAGTTACAGCGTAAGGAAAGGTTAAATGCCGGGTGAACGGCGTTTTTGCCATAATCAAAAGTGCCCAGCAAAACATCAGGTACTTCGCGGCCATCATTCCAGAACCGCAAACCGCCAGATGCATAAATTTTTTCAGGCCCGTGCGACCCGGTAACAAAGTGCAGGCTGCTGAACAGGTGAACAAACAGATCGCCGGCCATGCCTGTCCCATAATCGGTATAATTCCTCCATCTGAAAAAGCGTTTTTCATCAAACGGGCGTTTATGCACATTACTTACATAGGTATCCCAATCTACCGTTTGCGGTGATGCATCGGCAGGGATAGGGTATTGCCAAACCTCAACGGGGCCGCGCCTGGCCCAAAAGCCTTCGGCATAATTAAGCTGACCAATTGCGCCGCTTGCCAGCAGCTCTTTTGCCTTTTCGTTACCCAACGATGATACACCCTGGCTGCCCACCTGGAACACCTTGCCGGTTTCCTGCTGGGCTTTTATAATTGCCGGGCCCTCGGTAATTGAATGGATCATTGGCTTTTCGCAATACACATGTTTGCCCGCATGCATGGCATCAATGGAGATCTGCTGGTGCCAATGATCGGGCGTGCCGATAATTACAGCATCAATATCCTTGCGGTTTAAGATCTCTTTATAAATTTTGGTAGTATAAATATCATTGCCCCAGCGTTTTTTAGCATCAGCCAGGCGGCCATCGTATAGGTCGCATACGGCAACTAATTTAACCCCGGGAATTTTCAGGGCCACATTGGTATCTTCCGATCCTTGTCCGCCCGCCCCAATTAAGGCAATATTTACCTGGTCGTTAGCGCTGATGCCTGCCTGCCGTTTTAAATAGGCAAATACTTCATTCTTTTTATCAGCAGCAAATACATTTTGGCCGATGGCTACCGCAGCGGTGGCTGTGCCTAGTTTTCTGAGGAAATTTCTGCGCGATGGTTCATTTTTTTCTTTCATGGTACAAGTAACAGGGTTTGTTAGTCAGTAAAAGGTAATCGGTCTTGATGCTTATTGAAGGGGATTGCATCAACAAGTGAAAGGTATAATTTTAATGGGAGAATTGAAAATAATTGTAAGAGAGTTACCTATTATTTGTAGCGCCCTAATTATATTTGTATTATGAATAAAACGATTCAAGATAAAATAGACCAGTTTAAAAAAATGGCCAAAACGCAGGGAAGCAAGAGTGTTTCGCCACCTGCGAGGTCTGGTCAAATAGATAGCTTGTCGCAAGTAATCCGTTCGAAAAAAGACGCCGATGATTTTATGGCTGAACTTAACGCCGTTATTAAAAGGTCGTAAATGATGATATTTTCAGATAAGAAAGCTGCTTTGATGCGGCTTTTTTTGTTAAACAAGGTTGACGGCTTCCAACTTCGTCAACCCAATCTAACTTAATCAACTCGATAAACACAAAACCAACCTAATCACTATCTTTGCTCCCCACTACTAAAAATGAGCAAAACTATAACTCCGTACACGGATCAGCAGGGCACAAAAAAAGAGCAGGTTGCTGATATGTTTAATAATATCTCAAAAACCTACGATTTCCTGAATCATTTTATGTCGCTGGGCATTGATATTATCTGGCGTAAAAAGGCTATTAACGAGCTAAAGAAAGATCAGCCTAAATTAATACTGGACGTTGCTACGGGCACCGGCGATTTTGCTTTTGAGGCATTAACGATACTAAAGCCCGAGAAAATTATAGGGGTTGATATTTCGCAGGGGATGCTTGACATCGCGCAGCAAAAAATAGATAAACGCAATTTAGGCGACAAGTTTGAGATTAAACTGGGCGACTCGGAAAAGCTGCCTTTTGATGCTGATGGCTTTGATGCCGTTACTGTGGCCTATGGCGTGCGTAATTTCGAGAACCTTGAAACAGGGCTTGCGGATATTCACCGCGTACTAAAACCGGGTGGCAAAGCGGTTGTGCTTGAGTTTTCAAAGCCAAAGGTATTCCCGGTGAAACAGCTGTATAATTTCTATTTTAACTATATTACACCCGGAATTGGTAAATTATTTTCAAAAGATGCAAGGGCCTACACTTATTTGCCCGAGTCGGTAGCTGCTTTTCCGGATGGAAAAACCTTTACTGCGCTTATGGATAAAGTAGGCTTTAAACATACCAAACACAGGCCCTTAGCGTTTGGTATTTGTTCAATTTATACGGGTATTAAATGATTAAAAATCGTTACCTCATTGTAATTTTATTATTATTTAGCGGTAATACTTTACTGGCGCAGGTACCTGCATGGGGTGGCGGGGCTGATTTAACTGATCTTAGCTTCGGTTTCACATTCTCATACGTTAGCAATTATTATAAAATTGACAAAAAGCCCAACTGGCGCGCTCCGTTTTTTGACCCGGGCGTAAACAGGTACATTACCGATTCATTGAAAAGCATCGGCTCAAAAAATTCATCGGGCTTTGCGATTGGTTTTATAACACGGTACAGGCTTACCGACCATCTAGAGGCGCGCGTAACCCCTTCACTGGTTTTTGCCGACCGATCTATTAGTTATACTTATCCAAATCCTGCTGATGACGTTACCAAGCAGATCCAGAGTACCTCGGTAGATTTTCCGTTAGAATTTAAATTAAAATCGGACCGGATAGGCAACGTGCGGGCATACATTTTGGGTGGGGCAAAGTATACCCTGGCCATAGGATCAAAAAAGAATGCCGATGCAGGGCTTGATCCTTTGGATAAGCTGGTTAAAAACGTAGGCGGCTTCGGATCGTACGAGGCCGGGTTGGGTTGCGATATTTATTTTGAATTTTTTAAGCTCTCGCCCGAAATAAAGATCTCCAACTCATTGGGTAATGTGCTGGTGCCTGAAAATCAGCCGTACTCTAGCCCTATCAGTAAGCTGGGGCTGCATACTATTATGTTTAGCTTGTATTTTGAGTAGAATTTTGATCATGGCGCACCGCTTGATGAATTTTGTGAACATGCCTTTACAGGATTATTTATCAACGACCAGGAACAAGTTGGTTTCGGGCCCACCGTCGGCATAAACGTAACCATCAACGGACAGTCGCGAGCAACGCTATTTCAAGATAGTGCTGCAAGGTTTCCTGTTGTAGCGTATTAAAATTCGAATTCCCCGCATCGGTGATGCGGAAATATATCGCACCGAATATTTTTGCTTTTACCATTTTTAGCATTATTTTTATAACGCTATCAGGATAGTCCCAAACCTTTAACACACAACACCATGAACCATAGACTCTACAAATATGCTTCAGCAAGCGAAAGAAGCCTTGCAATTTTGCAAACCAATCAAATTTATTTTTGCCCGCCGGTGGATTTTAACGATCCTTTTGAATGCCAGTTACCGACAGATGTGTATGAGCAGTTAAAGCTATCGCCGGCCGAAGACCTGGCAAACGTAACTCGGGCGTACCTGATGCAGGAACAGCAGGGGAAATTTGATGCATTGTTTATCTATATCAGGGAAACGAACCCTGATTTGATTAATGATTCCGACTATATTATCTATAAGGCTTATGAATATAAAATACTCAGGCAGTCATATTCTGGTTCAGAAAATAATTTTAAAAAAATCTTTTTTGAAAATACAGGGATATTATGTGTCACTACCGAGAATGACAGTATACTGATGTGGAGTCACTACGCGTGTAACCACAAGGGGATTTGTATTGAATTTGATGCAGGTAAGCTCGCGCAAATGGGAGAAGTTTATGATGTAAACTATGTCCCCGCGTTTGAAGAAGTATACGATATTAACGGGAGCATGGTGATGAAACAGGATTGCTGGTCTTATGAAAAAGAAAAGCGGGTCATCAAATATGCCTGGGTCACCGAAGGTAAGGCGGAAAATCCCGGCTGTCACCTGATGCCCGAAAACACGATAACAGGCCTGATCTTTGGTTGTAAGACGCCCTATGAGACGATCCATGAATATACTGGTATCGCGCTGAAACATCACCCTGATATCCGTATTTACATGGCTGAACGCGTGCCGGCAAAGTTTAAACTGGAACTAAAGGAGTATAATTTGTCGAATTATCCCAGATTGATTTAACTGGCTGTCGCTAATATATTTAACCTTTAGGTTTTCGTTTTGCTGACAGTTGTCTCTTTGTCATCCTGAGACATGAATTTCCTGGGAAATCCAAAAGAAATGACAAAAGAATTAATTAACTATGTCATTGAGCGCAGCGTGGCAACCGCACGCCGTGCACAACCGCTAATGCAAATTCTACACCTTTCAGGTCGCTCTGTATAGCATGCGATTGCTTCGTACCTCGCAATGACATGGCGGTTAATTAGTTTTAAAGAGTTTGTTGCCAATAAATGACAACTTATTGCAGGTAAAAACATAATTTCGCTGCAATAGTTACCTATATATGGCTAAAATTGCATTAATAACAGGAGCAACCTCGGGAATAGGTGAAGCCTGCGCCCATTTATTCGCACGTGAAAAGTATAACCTGGTACTAACGGGTCGCCGACTTGACAGGCTGGAAAATTTGGCAAAAAAATTAAATACCAAGTATAATGTTGAAGTTGCAGTATCGCAGTTTGACGTCAGGAACAGGGATGAAGTTAAAGACAACCTTGAAGCCTTGCCTGCCAAATGGAAAAAGGTGGATGTGCTGGTAAACAATGCAGGCTTAAGCCAGGGGCTTGATCCTATTCAAAACGGGAGCCTTGATGATTGGGATACTATGATTGATACCAATGTTAAGGGCTTACTGTATGTAAGCAAAATAGTGGCTAACTGGATGATTGATAACAAACAGGGACACATTATTAATATAGGATCGATAGCGGGTAAGGAAGTTTATGCAAACGGTAATGTATATTGCGCAAGCAAACATGCGGTTGATGCCTTAAACAAAGGGATGCGGATTGACCTGCTGCCATACGGTATAAAGGTTACGGCAATACATCCGGGAGCGGTTGAAACAGAGTTTTCGGAAGTGCGGTTTAAGGGTGATAAAGAACGGGCGAAGAAAGTTTATGATGGCTTTGAACCCCTTGTTGCAGATGATATAGCCGAAACAATATGGTTTGTGGTTTCGCGTCCTAAACATGTTAACATTAACGATATGATTGTAATGCCAACAGCGCAGGCAAATGCTGGAACGATCTTTAGATCGTGAGTCGGTAAAGTCCGAAAGTCAGTAAAGTCCGAAAGTCAGTAAAGTCCGAAAGACGGGAGAGATCGAAAGTCTGAAAGACAAATAGTACTAAGAGTTAACATAAAGCTAAACATCAATATAAAGATCTTCCGGACTTTCGGCCTTTTCCGACTTTCGGACTAACAAAAAAATAATTCAGTAATTAAAAAATCCGAAATCGAACATCCGAAATCCGAAATAAAAAAAAACATGTCATTAATAAATCAAATAGACCAGGATATAAAACAAGCTATGCTGGCTAAACAGGCAGACCGTTTAAGGGGTTTGCGGGCAATAAAGTCTGCTTTGCTTTTGGCCCGTACCGAAAAAGGCGCCGCTGAAGAATTAACCCAGGAAGCCGAAATTAAAGTGCTGCAAAAACTGGTTAAACAGCGTAAGGAATCTGCCGAGATCTACAAAACGCAAAATAGAGATGATCTGTACCAGATAGAAGTTGAAGAAATGAAGGTGATTGAGCCGTACCTGCCAACGCAAATGAGCCGTTTTGAAATTGAAGGATATTTACAGGAAGTAATAAGCCGTGTTGGTGCAACTTCAGTAAGCGATATGGGAAAAGTGATGGGCATTGCCAATAAAGAACTGGCTGGCCAGGCAGACGGAAGAACAATATCGGAAGTTGTGAAACAACTTTTGGGTTGATTAGGTTGATTAAGTGAGTGGTTGATTAAGTTTTAGTATTAGGCAACTTAATCTAACTAAATCAACCCAATCAAACTTAATCAACTAAATAAACATTAAAACTTGCATCTAACAATCAATAAGCTATTTTTATAGCGGAAATATTTGATGTTACTTATTGGCCTTATTTAATGGCCGTTTTAGGAATTTAAACTTTATAAATTTATATGGATTTCGTGCTTAAAGAGGAACATGGTTTTAGTTATATCGATGAGGGCGAAGGCGAGGTTTTGTTACTGTTACATGGCTTAATGGGTGCATTAAGCAACTGGGATAAGGTAATAGAAGGGTTTAGAGGGCAGTACCGGGTAATTATACCTATATTGCCTATATATGATTTGCCACTGTTAACTACCGGGGTAAAAAGTATGGCCAAGTACGTGCACAAATTTATAAAGTATAAAAAGCTAACAGATATAACCTTGCTTGGCAATTCACTGGGTGGGCATGTTGGTTTAATATATGTATTGGCGCACCCCACACTTGTTAAGGCATTGGTGTTAACCGGGAGCTCAGGTTTGTATGAAAATGCTTTTGGCGGATCGTTCCCGAGGCGGGAGAGTTATGATTTTGTTAAGGAAAAGGTTGAATATACATTTTATGACCCGGCAACGGCAACCAAAGAGCTGGTTGATGACGTATATAGAATTATAAACGACAGGCACAGCGTGATCCGGATCCTGGCTATGGCTAAATCTGCTATCCGCCATAACATGAATAAGGATCTGTACAAAATTAAGATCCCGGTTGCATTGATATGGGGCAGGGATGATAAAATTACACCTCCGGAGGTTGCAATTGAGTTTAATGAGTTATTGCCCGATTCGGAATTACACTGGATAGATAAATGCGGGCATGCACCTATGATGGAGCAACCTGAAGAGTTTAACAAGTATTTAAAAATATTTTTAGATAAGATAAAATCGAAATAAAGATATGTTTGCAATTGAACTGATAGCTAATTCAATACCGCCGGTACACACTTCTGATAGTATCCAGAAGGCAGTTGACCGTATGGTTGAATTTCGCATCCGCCATTTGCCAATTGTAAACGAAGATCAGTTTTTGGGCCTGCTATCAGAAAATGACCTGGCGGGCGAAAGTGATTTTCAAACGCCTGTGGGCGCTTTGGCGCTTTCGCTGGTTAACCCTTACGTGCTGGAAGAACAACATATTTATGATGTTATTCGCCTGTTTAATGAAAGACAGCTAACCGTAGTGCCCGTGCTTGACGCTAATAAGAACTATTCGGGCCTTATTACTATAAATTCACTTACCGAGTATTTTGCCGCGCTTACATCTGTTGAACAGCCAGGCGGCATAATTGTACTCGAGATCAACAATAAAAACAATTCACTGGCACACATGTCGCAAATTGTAGAGTCTGATAACGCTCAGATCCTAAGCTCATACGTGCGCACCTTTCCTGATTCAACACGAATGGAAGTTACCCTTAAGGTAAATAAGCAGGATATATCAACTATAATAGCCACCTTTTTGCGTTACGAGTATGATATAAAAGCTACCTTTAATCATACCGATGATAATGACAACTCAAGGGATAGGTATAATTCGTTGATGAATTACTTAAATTTATAGTTAGTTCATAGTTGATGGTTCATAGTTCATGGAAGAAAGCAGTAATTTATAGTTCATAGCAAAAAGTATGGCATTTAGATTTGAAGATCTGCAGGTGTGGCAAAAGGCCATGGATTTAAATGAGCAGATCAATCAGCTAACAAAAGCTTTCCCAAAGGACGAATTATTTATTTTAGTATCCCAAATAAAAAGAGCTTCTGATTCAGTAGTTTTAAATATAGCTGAAGGTTCAACAGGACAAAGTAAAGCTGTATTTAAGTTGTTTTTAGGTTATTCGTTGCGCTCAGCAATTGAAGTAGTAAGCTGTTTATTTATCGCTAAAAGAAGAAATTATATGAATGATGATCTTTTTAACGAACTTTACGCAGAGTATGAAGTATTAGTTAAAATGATAACAGCATTGAAAAACTCTTTTTAATTGCCAACCCCAACTATCAACTTTGCCTATGAGTCACGATCCATTAACCATAAACTATTATTCTTCGGCTATGAACCATGAACTATTAACTATGAACCAATGAGAATAGCAGTTTACGGCAGGCAATTTAATGATCCGGTGGTTGTGCCTTATATCCAGCAGGTATTTGATAACCTGGTACAGCATGGTGTTGAAATTTATGTTCATCCGCAGCTTCATGATTTTGTGCAGGAAAATATCAAGACTGTAAAATATAACGTACTGGATAACACTGATCAGCTGAAAAATTTTGTCGACCTGTTTTTAACGCTTGGTGGTGATGGTACCCTGTTGGATATGGTTACCGTGATCCGCGATTCGGGCATACCTGTTATCGGGATAAATTTTGGCAGGCTTGGCTTTTTGGCAAGTATTAATAAGAACGACATTGATGCGGCTATTTACGCAGTTGTAAACAAGCAATTTTCGATAGATAGCCGGGAATTATTGTGCATTGATTCGGAACAGGAAATATTTGGAAAGGATAATTTTGCCCTTAACGATGTTACCATCCATAAACGTGATGATGCTGCAATGATAACCACGCACGTTTTTTTGGACCAGGAATTTTTAAATTCTTATTGGGGCGATGGGATCATTATATCAACCTCAACAGGGTCAACAGCGTACTCATTAAGCTGTGGCGGTCCTATTATTTTTCCTGAATCAAACAGTATTGTTTTAACGCCAAATGCCCCCCATAATTTAAATGTAAGGCCCATAGTATTACCTGATACCAGTATACTGGCCTTTGATGTTGAATGCCGCAGCAACAATTACCTTGTCTCGTGCGATTCACGAACGGCAATAATTGATAAAACCATGCGTTTTCAGGTAAGTAAGGCCGGTTTCAGGCTAAACCTTATCCGTTTAAATAATGAAAGTTATTTATCAACGTTAAGAAACAAACTGTTATGGGGACTTGATGTTCGAAACTACTAAATTTACCGGATGCCTAAATTTGTACTATTTATATTTTTAGTTTTTATCTCATTTAATTTAAAGGCGCAAACCTGGGAAATTGGCGGTGCTTTAGGCGGCGCAGGCTATATTGGAGATCTGAATCCCAACAATCCTATTAAAATTAGCGGTTATTCTATAGGCGGGTTTGTAAAGAGAAACTTTAATGGTTATTTATCAGCCAGGTTAAATGGCGCTTTCGGGCAGATAAGCGCTGCAGATAGTAACTCAAGCAACCAGCAATTCAGAAAAAGGAATTTAAGCTTCACAACTCCTATATATGAGGCAAGCATTATCGGGGAGTTTAATTTTATGCATTATATTCCCGAAGCCGGTAAAAATAAATTTACACCTTATATTTTTCTTGGCGTTGCCTTAGCCAGGTATTATCCCAGCACAATTTACAATGGACAGACGTATGCATTAAGATTATACAGAACGGAAGGTGAGCATACCGGGTACTCTTCGAATGCTATCTCCCCTTTATACGGCGCGGGTGTTAAGTATAATATTATGGGTAAATTTACCCTTGGCGCCGAATTAGGTTATCGTAATACGAACACGGATTACCTGGACGATGTAAGCGGCAATTATGCCAATAAAAGTAAACAAGGTAAGATAGCAAGGGCATTGGGCGATAGGTCTGGCGAAAAAACAGGCGTTTATATTGGCAGCGCAGGCACACAGAGGGGCGACCTGCGACCACACGATACCTATTTCTTTTCTCAAATTACCTTTTCCTATACTTTTGTAACGCAGAAGTGTTATTTCCAATAACCAGGATTCCCGGGATTTAAAAGATTACCGAAGGATTTTTGAAATTGATCCTGAGTTCAAAATGTATTGATTTTTTTCTGGGGTTCAAATTTTAGATCGCCGGCCATCCGGGAAATCCTCACATTCTATAAATTCCGGTTTAAATGCAGCATTGTTGCAATAAACTTTCATCACCTGCGTTGTATTGAGAATCAGCTGCATCTGTTTGCCGCTGGTAACCAATTATTTAACCTTAATCTTTAATATCATGGCTGAATTAGCACAATCCTCCGGAAAATCAGGCGGCAAACGCGTGAAAAGAATGCCTGTTCGTGTAGATCTGACTGCAATGGTTGATCTTGCATTTTTACTGATCACATTTTTTATGCTTACCACATCGTTTCAAAAACCGCGTAAAATGGATGTAGT